>JAZQOP010000114.1:0-8578 GCA_045627965.1 Kiritimatiellia bacterium
GTGGCCCGTTGGAATCGGACGGAAGGACGGCAACCTCCTTGCAATGCCTCGGGCAAACGCCTCTCGCGAAGCCCGAGGACGGATTTTCGATGGAATTTTTGTGAAATGGAGGCATTCGGCAGGGCCCGCTCTCCGAACGGGACGCCTTCGACCCCGATTGCGGACGTGCAGGGGCTCGTGGGCTCCCCCGTCCGTTTTGGCCTGCCCCATTCATAGACACACAATTTTTCAGTTTTCGCCTTATTTTTCGCCATTTTTCGCCTTAAAATTATCACATTTGTACAAACGTGATAAAATTTGAGCTCAAAATCGCCAAATTCTCCAGTATTTTGCCACAATTTTGCTCTCCGAAAGTGGCGCAAGACCCCCGAATGCTCGCCCAATGGCCTCCATTCGCCTGCCATGCGGCTTTTCTGCCCGTCGCGGGCCGTTCACAACGCGCAGGACCAGGCCATCTCTTCCACGGCGGCCTCCCCGACGCCAGCCCATTCCGCCTCCCAGCCACTAAATTCCGCAAAGAGCCAAAAATCCAGCCAAAAATCCGTTCTCGGGCTCCGCTGGATTTGCACAAAAAAACGCCGCCCGGGAGGGGCGGCGTCGGGGACCGTGAGGGCGATTAGCCTTCGGTCGGGGAGGTGTCGACACCGGAACCCGGGAGGACGGCGTTGTCGCCGTGGACCGGACGGCCGGCGGGGTCGACCAGGCGGGCGGTGACGAAGATCAGCAGGTTCTTCTTGACACTCTGTTCGCCGTTGGAGCGGAAGAGCCAGCCCAGCAGCGGGATGTCGCCGAGGATCGGAATCTTGTCCTTGAAGGTGACGACCTCTTCACGGATCAGGCCGCCCATGACGACCGTCTGGCCGTCCCAGATGACGAGGGAGGTGTTGACCTTGCTGGAGCTGAAGACGGGCTGGTCCATCTTGAAGTGGTAGTCCTGCGTCTGGGCCGCGCGGGTCGAATCGGCGCCGCCGCCGGTCTGGACGGAGAAGGAGGAACCGTAGTCGATCCACTCGACCAGGTCGCAGACTTCAGGCTCGAGGATCAGGTCGATCGTGTAGCCATCGGGGCCGACGGTCGGGGTGACGTTCAGCAGGACGCCGGTGGGGCGCATCTGGAAGTCGGTCGGCTGGACGACCGGGCCCATCGTGACGTTGCCGTCGGAGTCGGTGCAGGGCTGCGTCAGGTCGTAGTCGTTCGGGTAGCGGATTTCGCGGACGACCTGGATCATGGCGGGGGCGCCGGACCGGGTGGTGACCTTGGGGGCGGAGAGCAGGTCGGAGGCGCCGTGCTGGCTCAGGGCCTGGAGGGTCACGGTCAGCTCGGGGTTCGTCAGGACGCTCGAGAACGAGGCGATCTGGCCGATCGGGGTCTGGTTGATGGAGTCAAGCAGGGAGTTGGACGAACGGTCGATGATGTTCTTCTGCGAATCGTAGACGAAGAAGCGGTTGCCCTGGGTGACGCCCTTGGTGTCGGCGTTCATCTGGATGGCGCCGCCCTGGCCGTTGTTCTTGTGGGCGATCTGCCAGGAGTTGTTCAGCGCCCACTGGAGGCCGAGCTCCTCGAGGTCGGTCTGGTTGATCTCGATGAAGCGGGCTTCGATCTCGACCTGGTTCGGGACGATGTTGATCTGCTGGAGGATCCGCTCGAAGGCTTCGAGGTTTTCCGCCGTGTTCGCGACGATCAGCTGGGAGATGGTCGGGTTGTAGGTGATGGTGGCGCCGGTCGGGAACTGGACGCCGCAATTCTCGAAGAACTCCTTGACGTCGCCCTTCTTGAGGGACATTTCGGATCCGAGGCCGCCCATGGGGGTGAACTCGCCGGAGTCGCCGGTGTCGACGGGCTCCTGGATGACCGTCATGAAGGAAGGCTGGACGGAATACATGCGGGTGATGATGGTGCCGACGGGGGCATCCTTGCGGGTGATGATGACGGCCGCATCCTCGACGCGATACTTCAGCTGGGCGACTTCGGTGATGAACTGGATGGCGTCGGCCATGGTCACGTTGCGGAGGTTCAGGGTGATCGGCGGGACGGAAGAACCGCCGCCCATTCCGACGGGCTCGGAGGCGCCGAAGTCGTCGCCGCCCATGCCCCAGTCGTCATCGTCGAAGGCATTGGAGACCGCAGGGGCGGCCTCGGTCGGGACGGCGGCGTCGCCAAGGTTGAGGATGATGTTGATGCCTTCGCCGTTCGGGTCGGCGGCCTCGGAGGCCTGGACGAGGTAGGTGACGACGTCGGCGATGTTGGCCTGGCGGAAGACGAGCTTCGGGATGATGATGCTCTTCATGCGTTCGTTGAGGACGGAGGAGCGAGCCTTCGTGGAGCCCTTGTCCTGGCCGTCGGCGTCGCGGGGGATCTCGATGCTCTGGCGGTTCGGGGGCGTCCAGGATTCGCGGACGTCGGCGAGCATCTTCGCGCGGGTGGCATCGTAGGAGAGGGTGGCGACATCGTACTTGCGCAGCTCGATCTGGCGCATGAAGCGGATGGCGGAGCGGTTGTAGGGGTCGATTTCGAGGATCTTCTGGAAGAGCGGGAGGGCGCGGTCGTAGTCCTTCAGGGCATACCACTGCTTGGCTTCGGTGTAGAGGGACTTGACGTCTTCCTTGCGGGCGATGGTGCCGGCCTGGTCCGCAGGTTGCTTGGGAAGGGCCGCGCGGGCTTCGAGCTTGTCGAGCTTGGCGGCAAGGCGCTGGAGACCGAGGTGGGAAGGATCGGCGGCAAGGCCGTCTTCGACCGCGGTGCGGGCATCCGGGAGGGTCGCTTCGTTGTCCAGGAGGGTCGAAGCATACTGGTACTTGGCCTCGGCGAGGCCCCAGGCGATGCGGGCGCGGGACTCGGCGGTCTGGTCGCGGACGGGCATCTTTTCGAGGGCGGCGGCGAAGGCCGTCGCGGCGGGGACGTAGCGGGCGTCCTCGAGGGCCTTGAAGCCGTCCTGGGCGAGGGCGTCGGCGTCCTGCTCGGCGGCCTGGCGGCGGACTTCCTCCAGCTTGGCGACTTCCTTGGCGATGCGCTTGGCCTCCTTGGAGTCGATGCGCTTGTCGGCGGCCAGCTGCGGGGCGGCGGGAGCGGCCTCCTCTGCGACGGGCTCGGCGGCGGCGACATCGTCGGCAAAGCCGAAGTCGTCATCGGCGGCGGGGGCCATCGAACCGAAGTCGTCGTCGAAATCGGCGGCGGCCTCTTCGACCGGGGCGGCGGCATCGGCGGCCTCGCCGAAGAGATCGTCGGCGGAGGCGAAGTCGTCGTCGAAATCGGCGGCGGCCTCAGCGATTGGCTCGGCGGAGGGAACGTCGGCGAAGAGGTCCTCCTCGGCGGAGGCGAAGTCGTCGGCGACATCCTCGACGGCCTCGGCGACCGGCTCGGCGGCTTCGGCTACGGGGGCGGCGTCATCGGCGAAGAGGTCGCCAAAGTCATCGGCCTCGGCGACATCCTCGGCGACGGCGGCGGCGTCCTCGACGGCTTCCTCGACCTCGGCGGCGGCCGGTGCGGCGGCGGCGTCGGCATCGTCGAGGAGATCGTCCAGGCCGGCATCGGCGGCGTCGACGGCGGCGGCGGTATCGTCGAACAAGGAGTCCAGATCAAAATCGTCTTGGGCGAAAGCACCCGTCGTGCAGACGAGCGCGAGAGCCATTGATGCAGCGATGAACCATTTCATTAGGAACTCCTCCTTGCGGACAGACCGAGGGCCGGCGGGCTGGGTCTTTTGGGTTGTGGTTTTCATTCTAAATTGTCTGTTTCGTCTGGTCTTGTCAGGCTAGAAAAACGATCCTTCGTCGACGGCAGAGAGGACGACGCCGGCCGCCGGGGCGGGTGCCGGGGCGGCCGATCCGGCCCGCTCTTCCGGGGTCAGCTTCGGCACGGCGATCGTCTTTTTGGTCGCCGCGTCTTCAATTATCACGTTCGAGCCCTGAATGTCAATGACCTTATACGTCTTTCCGCGAAGTTCGAAGGTGTCGTTGAGGCGCTTGACGGGCAGGGAGGTGCGGTCGATCAGGAAGACGAACTTGATGGCCATCTCGTTTTCGGTGACGGGCTTGCCGCGGACGAGGTTGACGATGCGGCCGTCGGCGAGGCGGCGCAGGGTGAGAGTCGGGCCCTTCTGGGCCTTGGGGTCGTAGTTCTCGATCTTGTAGCCCTGGACGGTGTCGCCGAGCTTGACGAAGAGGGTCGGTGCAGACTGGGTCTGCATGTTAAGCTGGAAGCGGAGGGTGCCGTCGCCGAACTCGGACTCGGAAACGAAGCGGAGGTAGAACGGGATGGGCTTGATGCCGAGGACGCGAAGCTTGACGATGGGGTCGGGCATGGAGGTCGGGTCGAGCGGGTTGGTGCCGGCGAGGACTTCCTCGACGTTGGAGAAGCCGTCGCCGTCGAGGTCGCCATGGGCGTCGCCGGGGTTCTGGGCGTCGAGGCCGAGGGCGAGCTCTTGCTTGTCGGTGATGCCGTCGCCGTCGGTATCGACGGTCTCGGCGTCGATGATCTCGGGCTGGTCCTTGAGGCAGAAGGGGCAGGAGAGGGCGGCGTAGGGGATGGGCTTGCCGCAGTTGATGCAGGAGACGCGGGACTCGGAGACGAAGGTGCGCTCCGGCAGGTTCTCGAAGACCTTGGTCGCCTTTTCGCGTTCGTCGGAGAAGCGGCGGTCGAAGTCGGAGGTGTCCTGGAGGGTGTAGTCGGCGCCGCCGAGCTGGGTCGCCTCGGCGTAGTTTCCGTTGCGGTTTCGGTTGTCGTTGATCTTGCCGATCAAGAAGATGCAGGAAAAGATCAGGACGCCGAAGAGGGCGAGGAGGGTGATCTTTTCGTAGTTGGTCTGGCGGGCGTTCAGTGCGGACTGGCTCATCGCTCGGCCTCCTCTTCGTCGGCGAGGGCGCATTCGTCGTCCTCGGCGGCAGGCGCTTTGTTCTTGAAACGGTAGACATCGACGCCCAGGACGACCGTCGGGATTTCCTGCCCGGCGGTCACGCGGAGGTCGCGCTGGAGGATGACGGGGGCTTCCTTCTGGGCGGAGGCGATCGGGGCGCCGACGGCGGTGAAGCCGGTCTTGGCGGCGGCGGAGACGGGGGCGGGGGCGGCGGCGACGGGCTCGGCGCTCGGCGGGGGCTGGACGGCGGGGCGGGCGGCGTTCGAGACGTCGAGCGAGGTGACGACGACGAATGGCTGGCCCTTGGCGAAGGAGTCGAGGACCTTGCGCAGGGCCTCATCGGAAGCCTTGAAGGTCAAGGTGTAGGACTCGCGGGTAAAGAGGCCGTCGGGGTCCGTGAAGAGGGCGCCGGGGAGCTGGACGGTGGCGTCGTCCTCGTCGCGGTTGCGGCGACGGCGACGGGAGCCGCCGTCTTCGTCCTCGTTGGCGGCGGCGAGGGCGGCGGCGGTCTCGAACTCGGTGCGGGAGATGCCGACGATTTCGGAGACGCCGGCCTCGCAGAGGGCCAGGCCGAGGGCCTTGATGTCCTGGATCTGGGACATGACGCGGGGGAGGTCGGCGGGGTTCGGCGGCACGCCTTCCTGGTAGAGGCCGAGGCCGAAGCAGGTCGAAACCATGTTTGCCTGGGTCACCGCGATGACGACCTTGCTCTTGCGGGCCGCAGCGAGCAGGTCGCGCAGGGCGTCGCGGAACTCGGGGATGAAGCGGTCGCGGGTGAACTGGATGTCCGGGGCCTGGCCCTGGCGGAGGTGGTCGACGAGGTCCTGCAGGTAGTCCTCGTAGTCCTCGACCTGCTGCTGCATCTGCCCGGCGTTTTCGGCGGAGGGGAAGACGGAGCGGGTGCGCAGGGCGGAGAGAGCCTTGTTCTTCCGGTCCAGCTCGCCGCTTTGGGCGCAATACTCGGAGATGGACATGAAGAGGACGGCCAGCAAGGCGAGCGCCAAGACGCCGACGACAATGCCACCGATGATGACGGGTGTATTCTTGCGGCTCATGGTTCCTCCATGGATTCGCCTTCTCCGGCCTGCGGGCCGCGATGGTCCAGTATGACACTCAGCTTGAACTCGAAGGTGGGATCGCCGGGCATGGGCGGCTTCTGGTAGACGATGTCGGTTTCGTCGTCGCGGAAGAGCGGGGAGTTGCGCAAGTCGTCGCGGAACGCCCGGATCACCCCTTCGGCATCCTGGGAGATGTCGGTGTAGCCCATGCCTTCGATGTCGAGGCCGCGCATCGAGCAAGGCCTGGAGGGGTCGGCCACCTGTGCGGGGGCGGCGTCCTCCTCCTCGGCGTGGCGGCGGCGGCGGCGGCCGGCGCCTTCGTCGTCGGAGAGCTTGGCGACGGCGGTGGCGGAGGCCAGGGGGGCGACCTTCGTCAGCCAGACGCCTTCGGGGAGCTTCGAGGAGACCTCGGCGACGATTTCGCGCCAGGTGCCGCGGTTTGCCTCGATGTCGGCCAGGCGCTCGACCTGGGCCCGGAGCCGGTCGACGGCAGCCTCGGCCTCGGCGAGGTCGCCTTCCTGGGCGGCGAGCTCGCGGACGCGGGCGTCGACCTTCTGCCTGGTCTCCTCCGAACCGGAGGCGAGGAAGCCGTAGCCGACGATCCACAGGCCGATGGTCAGCAGGAGGACGGCGGCGGAGGCGAGGAAATAGGGGACCTTCCGCTTGAACTTCTTCTCCTCCTCGTATTGCGGGGGCAGGAGGTCCAGGGAGACGGGGCAGGTATGGCACTTGCGAAGAGCCAGGCCGACGACGCCGCCCAGCTCGCAGGCGTGGGCGCCGATCTGGTCGGCGGGGATCTGCTCGGCGACGGCGACGTTGTTGAAGGGGTTGAAGTAGTCGACGTCGACCTTCAGCTTTTCGCGGAGGAAGACATCGGCGTTCGGGATGCTGGAGGAGCCGCCCGTCAGGAGGATCAGGGAGGGGGGGAGGCCGTTCTGCTGGCTGCGGTAGAAGTTGATCGAGCGGTTGATCTCCTGGTGCAGGCGCGTCATCATGGCGCGGACGGTCTTGGAGATGCGGTCGGTCGTCTCGCTCTGCGACACGTCGAACGGGCCGCCGAGGCCGACGTAGGCGTGGCGCTTCTTGAGGTCCTCGGCCTCGTCGAAGGAATTCTCGAACTCCTGCTGGATGTTCTGGGAGATCTGGTTGCCGGCGACGGGGACGTTGCGGGAGAAGACGCGGCCGGCCTCGATGAAGACGAGGTCGGTCGAGCGGGCGCCGATGTCGACCAGGAGGGTGCAGTCGGGCAGGTTGTCGTAGTTGTAGCGGACGGCGTTGTAGAGGGCCATCGGGGCGATGTCGACGAGGTCGGGCTTGAGGCCGGCGAACTCGACGGCGGAGCAGACCTTTTCGATGTCGGCGGCCTTGATGGCGGCGAGCATGACCTCGGCGTCGCCATCCTTGCCCGTCACGATCTGGTAGTCCCAGACGACCTCGTTGAGCGGGAACGGGATGTTCTGCTGGGCCTCGTACTGGATGACCTGGAGGACCTTGTCCGGCGTCGTCGGCGGGAGCTTGACGAACTTGGAAAAGACCGAATGGCCGGAAATCGAAAGCTGGACGGGGCCGGGCTTGCATCCGGACTCGGCGAGCAGGCCGTGGATGGCCTGGATGAGGTATTGCGAGATGTCGGCATCGGACTGCGGGTCGAGCCCGAGGTCCGTCACGGCGTAGCGGGTCATTTCCAGGCCGCCGCGCGCCTCGACGAACTCGGCGATCTTGAGGCTATGCGCCCCGATGTCCAGGGTCAGGATAGGGTCTTTCGCCATGGCGAGGGTCCTTTGGAGCGAAGGCTTAGCGCGCGGGGAGGGCAGGCTTGATCGTCGGGTAGAGGTCGTAGTCGACCAGGGCGAACGGGGTCAGCGAGCGGTTCAGGAGGACGCCGTCGATCGGCGAGAACTGCTCCCACCAGTTGGCGGTCGTCGCGGAGGACTTGGTGGCCAGGACCGCGCCGTTGAGCTTGACGACGACGGCCGTATACTTCGGCACGCCGAAGCGCTTGATGATGTTCGGATGCAGGAAGCAGTCGGCGACGTGCTTGCCCTTGGGGATGTTGATGTAGTTGACGGTCGAACGGAAGAGCTTGGCGCCCTCCTTCTGCGTCTCGATGTAGGCGTAGAAGGTGAACTCGAGCTCGTCGAGCCATTCCGGAGCCGTCTCGAACTCGACGACGCCCTGCCACCAGTCGGCGGTCGAGGAGTTCTGGGTGCCGACGGAAACCTTGTAGACGGGGGACTTGGCCTTCCGGCCCTCGGGTGCGGCCTTGAGGACCAGCGGGACGCCGCCCGCCGCGCCCATTCCCGGCGCCGGGCCCGCCGGACGGGCCGTCGGCATTCCCGGACGCACCACGCCATACTGCGCAAAGACCCCTTGCAGCATGCCCGCGCAAATCAGGGCGGCGACGAACAGGGAACCGATTTTGACATGATGGCGCATTGGATGGACCTCCTGCAGGTGGTGCTTTTCCACAGGCCGCACGAACATGCGACCTATCACGGCGACTATAGGGCCCGCCCTGCGGAGAGTCAACCGCCATTTTGGGGACGGGAGAAAGAAAAACGCTCTACTGTCGGCGGACGGAACGGCGAAGCCCCGTCGCGGTCCAAGCGCCCCCCTCGGGCGCCCACCAGAAAACCGTCACAATCGGCCCCCGTAGCCCCCCGCGACC
>JAZQOP010000115.1:0-14230 GCA_045627965.1 Kiritimatiellia bacterium
AAACGTGATAAAATTTGAGCTCAAAATCGCCAAATTCTCCAGTGTTTTGCCACTATTTTGCTCTCCGAAAGTGGCGCAAGACCCCCGAATGCTCGCCCAATGGCCGCCATCCGCCTGCCATGCGGCTTTTCTGCCCGTCGCGGGCCGCTCGGAGATCGGCCCCTACCGGATTCGCCTTTTCGGGGGGATGATTCGGATTTTCATGCGTTCCCTCGCATGATTTCCGAACCCAAGTCTGGTCGACGGCTTTTCCATTCGCTCCCGTTGCGGATTCGCAAGATTGCCGATTTTTCACCACCTCAAAGCCCCATTCGGTAGGGCCCGATCTCCGACTCCGAGCGGGCCGCCTTCGACCCTGATTGCGGCCGCGCGAGGCCGTCAAATTCTCGCCCAAAGATCGCCATTCGCCTCCCATGCGGCTTTTCTGCCCGTCGCGAACCGCTCACAACGCGCAGGTCCAAGCCATCTCTTCAGCCACTATAAATCGCGAAGAGCCGGAAAAGCCCCCAAAAAGCATTTCGCCCCCCCATCCGCCTCCCCTCCCCTCGCCGGCCGCCCCGGCCATCGCACAGCTTTACATCGAAAACATTTGCCTTTGGGCCCGATTTAGGCTTGGGCCCGAAAAGGGCCATCCCCCCATGCACGGCCGCCATCATGACCGAAGGCGGCTCGCGCCTCGGGGGGACTACTTGGCGGCGTCCTTGCCGCCCTTGGCCTTGCGACGGACCGGTGCGCCGGTCGAGCCTTCGATGTCGTCGACGCTCTTTTCGTCGCCGCGGAACTTCATCGAGACAAACTTCGAAATGCCGCGCTTTTCCATCGTCACTCCGTAGAGGGCGTCGGCCTTCGCGATCGTCTGGCGGTTGTGGGTGATGACCAGGAACTGGGTGTCCTTGATGAAGCCTTCGAGCATCCCGAGGTAGCGGGCGATGTTCGAGTCGTCGAGCGCGGCATCGAGCTCGTCCGTCAGGCAAAACGCGCTCGGCTTGACGCGGAAGAGCGCAAACAGCAGCGAGACGGCCGTCAGGGTGCGCTCGCCGCCGGAAAGCAGCGAAACGGTCTGGGGCTTCTTGCCGGGGGGGCGTGCGACGATGTCGATCCCCGACTCCAGGACGTTCGCCTCGTCCACCAGCACCAGCTTGGCGCTCCCTCCGCCGAACAGCTTCTGGAAGAGCTCCTGGAAGTTGGCATTGACCTTCTCGAAGGTGTCCTTGAAAAGCGTCGTCGTCGTGTCGTTGATCTTGCGGATCAGGTCGGTCAGCTGGGTCTTGGCGGCCACGAGGTCGTCGTTCTGCTGGTTCAGGAAGGCGTAGCGTTCCTCGAGCTCCTGGTGCTCCTCGATGGCGACCAGGTTGACGGGGCCCATTTCGGCGAGACGGGCGCGGATGTCGGCGACCATCGTCTCGAGGGCGGCGCGGTCGGGAGCCCCGGCCCCCTCCTCCCAGGCCGGCTCGGCGGCCTGCTGGACCTCGGCGGGCTCGACCTGGTAGTCGGTCGCTAGGCGGTCGACGAGGTTCTGGCGGTGCATCGTCTGCTTGGCCAGGTTCATCTCGGCGTCGGAGCGGCGGGCGCGGACGGCATCCAGCTCGCTGCGTTCGCCATGCAGGAGGCCGTCGCGTTCAACGAGCTCCGCCTGGTGCTTTTCGCGCTGGGCACGGGCATCCTCCAGCTCGGTGCGGCGCGTATCCGCCTCGGTTTCGAGCGCGGCGATGCGCCCCTGGGCCTCGGCCGAGGCGGCGGCGAGCGAAGCGATCCTCTCGCGGTAGGAATCGACGCCGGCCGCCCGCTCGCGGATCAGCGTCTCCAGCTCGCGGATGCGCCCGGCCAGCGGTTCGGCGCGGCCGCGCAGGGCCTCCAGGCGCTGCTTATGGCCCGAGAGGGTCACACGCCACTCGGTCGTCTCGTCGACGAGGCCCGTCCGCTTTTCCTCCAATTCGCGAAGGGCCTCCGTGGCGGCTGCGGTCTTGGCCCGGTTGTCCGCCTGGCGGTTGCGCAAGTCCTCCATCGAGGCGAGCAGCTCCTCTCGGCGCTTCGCCCCCGTCGCCGTCTTCTTTTCCAGGGCTTCCAGCTCCCAGCCGATCGTCTCGACGCGCTGCTGGGCCTGCTTCGACTCGCGCTCGACCATCCGGAGCTCGCCCTCCGCCAGGGCCAGGTCGCGGCGATGGCCGTCCAGCGCCGCCGAGGCGGCCGCAAAGGCCTCGTGGCTTTCGGCCTCGGCCTTCTGGAGGTCGGCCACGGCCTTCGCCGCCGCATCGGCCTCGGCCTTGAGGCGTTCCAGGTCCTCGCGCCATTCGGCCAGTTGGTGCTCCAGCTCCATGGGGTTCGATTCGCCATCCTTGGGGGCCCAGAGCTCCGCCGCGCCGCCAGGGCGGACGACGATGCCGTCCGGGGTCGCAAACGTCCATTCCGGCGCCGTGCCGGCGGCCACCGCCTGCGCCACATCTTCCGCCGTCGCCACCCAGACCCGCCCCAGCAGGCGCTTCAGCATGCCCCCCAGCGCCGCGGCAGCCTTGACGTGCGCCAGTAGCGGCTCGCCCGGCACCGCAGGGGGCTCGGGGAGGGCTTCGTCCGGCCCATCGACGGGCAGGAGCCGCGCCGAACCGCCCTTGGCCGCCGCCAAGGCGCGAACCATCGAGACCGCCGAGGAGGCGTCCTTCACCAGGACCGTATCCAGCTGCGCCCGCAGCACGGCCTCGAGCGCCACCTTGTGCTTCTTGTCCGCGCGGACCTTTTCCGCCAGCGATGCGACGACCGCCGAGGCATCCACCCCGTCGATCTTCGCCCGGTCGAGCAGCTTTTTCGCACCTTCAGGAAAGCCGCGGGCCTCGGCATGGGATTTCGCCAGCAGGTTCACCTGGGCCTCGCGGGCGGCGACATCGCGCGACGCCCGCCCCGCCGTCTCCCGGGCGGCGGCCAAGGCGTTGCGGCGCTCCGCCTGGGCCAGCCGCAGCGCATCCAGCGCCGCCTGGCCCGCCTGGACCGCCGTAGCCTTTTCGGCGCGGCCGGCGCCCAGCTTCTCCAGCTGTTCCGCGTAGGCGGCCACGGCGCGTTCCGCATCGGCCTTTTCGCCCGTGCAGCGCTCCTTGCGGATCAGGTCGCTCCGCTCGCGCGCCTCCAGGTCATTCCATTCGTTCTGGGCGCGTCCCAGGGCGTTTTCGACGTTCATCGCCTCCGAACGCAAAACGGAAAGGCCACGCCGGACCTCGGCCGTCGACGCGTCATGGGCGGCGAGGTTGGCCTGGCGGGCCTCCCATTCCTTCTGGGCGGCCGCGCAGTCGTCGCTGGCCGACTCAACCTCCTTGGCGAGGGCCGCCTCCTCGGCGCGGTGGGCCTCAAGGGTGCCCTTGGCCGACTCGGTTTCACGGGAATCTCTCTGCGAAAGGGCTTCCAGTTCGTCGGCGCGTTCCTGGTTGACTCGGATCAGCTCCTTGGTGCGGTCCAGGGCCCCGGCGGCGGCCGCGGCGGCATCCATGGCGGTGGCGATGTCGCGTTCCAGGTCGGCCATCTTCTGGCGCAAGGCGTTCGTGGCCTCCTCGTCGCGGTCGACCTGTGCGCGCAGTTCCTCCTCGCGCTTGGCCAGGGCGTCCTTCGACGCCGCGAGCGTGGCGATTTCGCCGTCCAGCTCCGCCATCCGGCCGCGGGCGAGCCAGAGGTCGTAGCCGCGCAGCTGCTCCTGGAGGCCCTTGTAGCGCTTGGCCTTGCCGACCTGGCGCTGGAGGGAGATCATCTGGCGCTTCACTTCCTTGATGATGTCCCCCAGGCGCAGGAGGTTCGCGTCGGTATGCTCCAGCTTCCTCAGGGCCTCCTTCTTGTCGGCCTTGTACTTGCTGATGCCGCTCGCCTCCTCGAACACCTCGCGACGGTCGTCGGGGCGCGACGAGAGCACCTGGTCGATCCGCCCCTGCTCCATCACGCTGTAGGAATTCGTCCCCAGCCCCGTATCCATGAAGAGCCGCTGGATGTCCTTCAGCCGGCACGGCGTCTTGTTCAGCAAATACTGCCCCTCGCCGCTGCGGAACACCCGGCGCGTCACCGTCACCTCGTTGTATTCGGTCCCCAGCGCCTTCTCGCAATCCGTCAGCGTCAGGCTCACCTCCGCCATGTTCAGCGGGCGCGTCCCGTCCGTTCCGTTGAAGATCACGTCCGTCATCGCCCCCCCCCGAAGGGCCTTCGCGCTCTGCTCCCCGAGGACCCAGCGGATGGCGTCGGACACATTGCTCTTGCCGCAACCGTTCGGCCCGACGATCGCCATCATTCCCGGCTCGAAATTCAGGCGCGTCCGCTCCGCGAACGACTTGAACCCGACCATTTCCAACGTTTTCAAATACACGACATCCACTCCGATCTCCCCCATCGCCCCGCCGCGCGACATTCGACGACATGGCGGAGAGAGTGGGATTCGAACCCACGGTCCCTTGCGGGACAGCGGTTTTCAAGACCGCCGCGATCGACCGCTCCGCCATCTCTCCGTCCCGGCCATTCAACCACAATCTGCCCCGTTTTTCCAGCCCATTCTGCGGACGAACACCATCTGGGCCTGCTGGAATGCCAGGCTGGACAGCCTGGACGCCACCTTGCCTCGCACGAAGCATGGGCATCTCCCAATCCGCCTGGGCCAGGGAACTCAGGCGCGGTGCCACGGGCCGCCGCGTTCAAAACGTCAGGGCGCGCAAGGGCAACCGCTGCTCCTACCCGAAATGCCCCCCCGCGAAGCCCCCCCTGACGACGTCGCATGACAGATTGCCGGAATAGGCGTAGGTCTGGGTGACGAGGCCGCCGGGGTCGGTGAGGGCGGCGACGGAGCCGAGGGCGGCGGTGTGGAAGACGCGGCGGGCGCGGGGGGCGCCGTCGATGTAGAGGAGGCGTTCGATGGGCTGGTCGATGCCGGGGCCGTTGCCCCAGGCGTAGGTGATGGTGTTGGCGGGGTTCAGTTCGAGGAGGACGTCGGAGCCGTCGTGGACGAAGCGGGTGGCCAGGCAATCGTTAAGGGCCTGGGAGAGCCGGTTGCCTTCGGCGTCGAATTCGTAGGCGAAGACGCTTCCGTTGGTGTCTGTCAGGGTGGTCATGCGTCCGGTGAAGTCGTAGGTGAACGCCCTTGTCCTACCATGGACGACGTGGTTGGTCCAGCGTCCGGCGCCGTCGTAGTCGTAGAAATTGGCACCGGCGGGGGAGGTGTCGGCGACGAGGCGCGGGGGCAAGGGCGGCGCGACGGCCGAGTTCACGGCTGCGGATTGTTCAGCGTCCCCGGGTCCGGGCAGAGGTTCGTCTTCATGTCCCATTCGAGGTTCCGATCGAGGGGCTTCGGGTTGAGGTAGTAGAGGAAAACAGGCTGATTACCCCCGACATGCCAAAGACGCTGAAAAGAGAAATCTCCGTATATCTTCCCATAGTATGCCTCGACCAGGTTCCCCTGCTCGTCATGCCGTGAACGGATGCGAAACACGTAACATCGATTGGGGTCTTCGTCCGAATACAGTTTGGGCGAGATTTGGATGCCATACAGGCTCTTTGTCCTCCCAAAAGCCCCTTTGGCGGACGGCCCATAGCCGATCTCCGGCGCCTGCCTGACCTTGATGCCCATGGAAGGGGCGGCCAGGATTTCCAAGACCCCATTTCCTTCGCCAGGAAATTCGGCCACATGCGCATATTCGAAACAATCGAAATCGAACGAACCGCCTTGCGCTCGCTCGACAATGCGATAAGACCCGGCGATGACGAGATCCGCCACTTCGCCTTTCCCGGCAGGAGGCAGCCAGTCGCCCATCACGAGGTCATATCGCCAAACGGCGTTCGTCCCGTCGAATCCAGCCGCCTGCTCCGGCCCCATATCCAGCCTGGAGCCCTTCACCCACAGCGGAATCGGATTCTCCACGCGCTGAAGGCGAATCGTGGCCACAAGGTCATCCGGCTGCCATACGCCGAAAAAGTTCTTCTCCTCGTAGGTATGACCCCACCCGTGAAGTGGCAGATAATACCCCGCCGGAGGATTTTCAACCCAGCAACCCACTTCCCCGCAGTTCGTTTTCCCCGAAATTCTGCAACGTCCATTTGCATCCGTCACTACCGATGCCTCATTGGGGATAGAGCTTTCTGTCCAGGCACGCCATCCGATATCTACAGTGAAATACCCAGTGACGCCCACACCCTCAAGAGGAGCGCCCGTGGCCTCGTCAACAACCAACACCTCGACTTTTGCTGTATCGCCCCACACATCGGGCACGACAAACACACACAAAGCCATCGTCATAATGAGCCAGTTTTTCATTGCATCTCCTCCTGTCACCTCAGATCCTTGATCTTTTCAAATACTGGATAAACGTAAAAAAACGGAACATTTTTTATGTCTGAATGCTCCCATACATGTTGACTCCCGTTCTTTTTTGGCCATCCATTCGGCGTATCGGACTGGTAATCATAGTTTCCCATATTTTCGAAACAAGGGATTGCATTTCGCCACGCCGCGAGGCAGAAGGCCGCCGACGCGCCCAGGATGAAGCGGAAAGTCGTGGTTTTCATGGCTTTTCGTCCGGTTCGTGCGAGTTCCCGGGGGCCCGACTTCCTCCGCAGAGAGGAAGATGGGCTCCGTGGACTCCGCGAAAAACCCTTAACCATGAGGCGGACGAATATCAAGCAAAAAGTGCTCGTTCATTTTTCGTAAAAGGGCAGGATGTCAGGGAACACCCTGAACGGGAGGGGGCGCCGCCCTATTCCGAAGCCGCCAGGACGCCGGCGCCCCAAAGGACGCTGTGCCCGCCGCTGCGCTTCTCCACCCGGATTTGCGTCCGGATGCGTTCGGCAACGGCGGAAACATGGCTGATGACGCCCAGCAGGCATCCTTCGCGCTGGACGCCTTCCAGCGTGTCGATGGCGCGCTCCAGCGCCTCGCCATCCAGCGTTCCGAACCCCTCGTCGAGGAAAAGGCTTTCCACCGCCACGCCGTCCGAGGCCATCTCCGAAAGTCCGAGCGCCAGCGAAAGGGATACCTGGAACCGCTCGCCGCCCGAGAGGTTGGCCAGGGGGCGGCGTTCGTCGTCCTGGTCATGGTCGACGATATCCGGAAGAAGTCCCGTCTTCGAGGCGCGGCCGCCCGGCACCATGTCCTCCGGGGCCAGGAACAGCTCGTAGCGGCCGTTCGACATGGTCCGCAGGCGGGGATTGGCGAACTGGATGAGCTCCTGCAACGTCAGATACTGGACATAACGGCGGAAATTGGCGCCATCGGCACCGCCCAGGAGGCCGTCCAAGGTCTTCCAGCGGGCCGCGACGACCTTCGCGCCGTCCAGCTCCTCCTGCAAGGCACCCAGCGCCTTTTGGGCGGCATCGTCGGCGGCGATGGCGGTCCCGAGGGCGACGACCTTGTCATGGGCCTGGCCCTTTTCGTCCGTCTTGGAGGCGAGCTCCGCGACGACGTCCGCAAGCGCCCGCCCGGAGCGCCCCGGTGCGGCGGCATGCGCCTCCGTTTCCTGCCCGAGGGCGGCGCGGCGGCCGGCCAGGCGGAATTCATCGTCACGTAGGGCGTCGCGACGGGCCCGGGTCCGCTCGACCTCGGCAGGGATCCATCGGGCCTCCTGCCATTCCGTCTCGTCCGCGAATCCGCCCTCTGCAAGCGCGCGGGCGAAGGCGGCTTCGGCCTCCGCATGAAGGGACCGGGCCAGGGACGCATCGGCTTGGGCCTTTCGGAGCTCCGCCTCGGCCGTCGCGACCGCGGCCATCGCCGCCTGGAGGTCGGCAGCCTTTTGGGCCTTCTGCGTGGCGGCACCGTTGCGCTTGGCCTGGATGGCGCAATCGTACTGGTCGACATCCGCCGGAATGCCGAGGGCCTGGAAGTCCTTCGTCGCCTGGTCCAAGGCGGCCTGGGCGGCGGCGACCTTCTGCGTGCAGTCGGCCAGGGTCTGCCGGACCGCCGGGAGTTCAGCCTCGGCCGCGGCGAGAGCCTTGTTCTGCTCCGCTTCCGTGGTCTGGGCGGCAGTAAGATCCGTATCATGCTTTTTCTGGGCCGCGTCAAAGGCGGCCTGGGCGCCTGAGAGGGCCGTTTGCGCCTCAGCGGCCTTGCGCTGGGCCCTGGCCGCGGCGTCCTTGGCGTCCGCGACCGTCTTCCGGGCGTCCTCCAGGGCCCTTCGGCAGGCCTTGAGACGGGCCGACTCCGCCTGTTCGTCGGGGAGGGCTTCCTTCAGCGTGTGGTAGACCTGGAGGCAAAGCGGGCAGACATCGCCATCGTGGAGCTTCGCGCGCTCCTCATCCAGGCTGCGGACCTTGAGGGCGGCATCGCGGCTCGCCTGCGCGGCGTCGATGGCCGCCTGGAGCCCGGGTTCGCTTTTCGCAAACACGCCCTCCGCCGCCACGACGGCGGCCTCCGCGAACCCGGCCGCCTCCTGGGCGGCGGCACGGCCCTGTTGCGCCTGCGCCAAGGCCGCCGCCTGCGGATTCGTCCAGGCGTCCAGCGACTGGATCTGCGTCCGCGCCGTCTCCAGGGCGCGCTGGGCGGCCAGGATGCGCTTCTGGACGCCGTTCAGGGCATCCTGCGCGGCCTTTTGCGCCGATGTCGCCGCGGAAAGGGCCGTAGACAAGCGCTCCTGGTTCGCCAACAGGGCACGGGCCTGCCGGATGCGTGGCTGCTCGGCATCGTAGGTAGCCTGGGCCTCACGATCGCCCTGGGCCGCGGCATCGGCCGCTGCCTGGGCGGAAGGAAGCGCGTCCTGGGCCTCCTCCAGGATGCCTTGCCGGCTTTGGACGGCCGTTTCGGCACCCCTTTTCTGGTTGCGCAAGCTGGCCAGCGTGGCGAAATCGGCCGCCAGCTTCCCGGCCTTGTCCGCGCGAGCGAGGCGTGCGGCATCTGGAGCGAAAGACTCCTTGGCCTGCGCGAGCGCCGCCTCCTCCTTTGCGAGATCGGCGGCGCGCAAGGCCAGGCTCGCCTCCGCCTCCAGCCAAGCCTTTTCCCGGGCCAGGGCCTCGACGACGGGCGCGAGGGCCTGCTCGGCCTGGCACCTCGTGGCAAACTCCGCCTCCTGGGCGGTCCGCTCTTCCGCGGACAGCACCTGGACGCCGCCTTTCTTCATCTCCAGGTCGCGGACGGCCTGCTCGGCCTTCTTCGACTCCTCGTTGACGCGGCCGCCGATGCGGGAATAGACCTCCGTTCCGGTGGCCTGCTCCAGGATGTCGGAGCGATCCTTCTCGTTGGCGGAAAGGAACGTATCGAAACGCCCCTGCGCCAGCAGCACCGTGCGGGTGAACTGCTCGAAGGACAAGCCGACCGTCTTCTCGATCTGTTTTTCCGTCGCGGTCCGGGTAGGCTCCGAAAGATCCCGTCCGGCGGCATCCACGAGGGACATCTTGACGGCCTGCAGGTCGCCCCAGCCTCCCCGGTTCCTGCCGCGCCCTTTGGGGCGGGACTGGCTCCAGCGGGCGGTATACACGCCGCCCTTCGCCTCGAACTTGACTTCGGCGAAGCAGTCGCCCGTGTGGCGGGTCAGAACCTCGTTGACGCCGTTTGCGATGTCGACGCGCGCCGTCTTGCCATAGAGCGCCAAGGTGATGGCGTCGAGCACGGTCGTCTTGCCGCTGCCGGTGGGGCCGGCCAGCAGGAAGAGACCGTCGCGGAAGTCGGGCTGCGTGAAGTCGATGGCCCACGTCCCGGCCAAGGAATTGATGTTTCGGAATTGGAGGGCGAGAATCTTCATAAGGCTAGAGGGATTCCTGGAAAATGGGGGACAGCATGGCCAGGTAGCGCGCCATTTCGTCCGGGGAACAGGAGGCGGCCTCCAGGCGTCGGCGGGCGATGTCCCGCGGGCTCAGGTCCCGGAGCGTCCCCTCGGCGCGCAAGGCCTGCAAGCCGCCGTCGGCAGGGAGCGCGCCCTGGGGACGGGACTTTTCAAGCACGCGGACCTCCGTGTCCTTGACGAGGGTGTCCACCTCCTGCCAAAAAAGGGCCAGTTCGCCCGCATATTGGGTCACGCAAATCCGGACAAAGGCGGGGCGTCCCTTTTGGACGAGGGCCGACACGCCCTTCCGGACAACCTCGGGCGTGCACTCCAGCGTCACGAGCGGGCGGAACACGGGGACCTCGACGCGGCGCACGGCGACCGGCTCGCCATGGCGTACCCCGAACTCCGCCACGACGACGGACTTGCCCCCCCGGCCGCCCTCGTCGAAGCTCATGGCGATCGGCGAGCCGCTGTAGACGATGCGCGGCTCCTCTCCGCCGACGCCCTGGGGGAGGTGCAGATGCCCCAGCGCGACATAGTCGGCCGACGGGAGGAAATCGGCCCCCAAGGCGTCCAGCCCGCCCACCTGGGAAAATCGGCCGCGTTCGGAACGGTCGTCAGAGAACTTCGCCCCTTGGAGGGCGCAGTGGCCCATCAGGACGACGGGGCAGCCCCCGCCCTTCGCCATGCAGGCGTCGAACACGCCTCGGAAATAGCTGCGGAAGCCGTCGCGGATGCGGTCGGCGCGCTCGGCGGAAAGGGGCAGCGCGGAAACGTTGAAGCAGTCGGCGTCGGACAGGAACGGGACGGCGCCGATGGCGAGCCCGGGGCCTCCGTCAGCGCCCGGAATGACGATCGCGAGCGCTTCGGGATGCTCGCGGTCGGGCTCGGCGACGACATGGATGCCGATCAGGCCGAGCACGCCGCGGGGCGCCCGGAGGACGGCTGCGGAATCGTGGTTGCCGGCCGTGACGACGATGGCGGGGCAGAGCTTTTCCCCGCGGACGGCCCGATAGAAGTCGTAGAGGCTCTGCAGCGCCTCGTTGGAAGGCGTGCGCGTATCAAATACGTCGCCGGAAACGAGAAGCGCATCGGGGCGCTCCGTGCGGAGGAGCCCGAGAAGCCAGTCCAGGAACTGCTTCTGCTCGGGAAGGCGCTCCTGCTCGTGGAGCCGGGCGCCAAGATGCCAGTCGGATGTGTGGATGATCTTCATGTGCCCTAATATATACCGCCAAACGCGTTTTTGGCATCCCTCGACTTCCACTTTTTGCCATTTCGTTCCCCCGCCGCCCCCGAAAGGGCTCGTCCCCCCACGCCTCCGCCCCTTTCCGTGCGATTTTGCGGGGCGTTTCGCGAAAAAAGGCTTTTCCCCGCAGGAGGGACGGGCTATGCTCGACGGCACCTGCAAAATGAGCGCAACCAAGACCCAATCCCGCAGCTTTTCGTGGCGTCCCCTGACGCGCAGCGCCTGGCTCGACCTGGCCTGGTGGGGCGTCCTCTGCGCCGCGCTCTGGTATCTCTTCCACCTCCACGGGAGCAACCAGAACGACTTCCAGTCGCTGTTCCTGTGGCTGAACGACCGCTGGAACGGCGATTTCGCCTACTGCGCGCTCCTGCCCCTCGGCGCGATCGTCGCCGTCTGGTTCCAGCGCCGCAAGCTGGTCGCGGAACCGCGCCGGACCGAATGGAAGGCGTCCATCGGCGTGCTGGCCGGGCTGTTCCTGCACTGGCTGGGGATGCTCGTCCAGCATCCGCGCCTCTCGGCGGCGGGATTCATCGTGCTGCTGTGGTCGCTGCCGTGCCTGTTCTACGGCTGGAAGTTCGCCCGCCACCTCCTGTTCCCCTGCGGCGTGCTGTTCATGGCGATCCCCCTGAACTTCCTGGACTCGATGACCGCCCCGCTGCGGCTCCTGGTCGCACAAGCCTCCGCCGCCATCCTCAACTCGCTCGGCCTTTCCGTCGTCCAGGAGGGCGCCGGCCTGCACGCCGCCGCCGGCAACGCCTTCGCCTTCAACGTCGCCCCGGAATGCTCGGGCCTGCGGTCGCTCTTCGCGATGACCGCCCTGATGTCGTTCTACTCGTGGTTCACCCAGAAGACGCTGCTCAAGAAATGGCTCCTGTTCTGCTTCTCGGTCCCGGTGGCCATCCTGGCGAACA
The DNA here is from genome assembly GCA_045627965.1 of Kiritimatiellia bacterium. Taxonomy (GTDB): domain Bacteria; phylum Verrucomicrobiota; class Kiritimatiellia; order CAIQIC01; family Lenti-01; genus RGIG3636. The sequence goes on from JAZQOP010000115.1 coordinate 11,859, forward strand.
TCGTGCGCGTGATGCTCGTGGTGCTGGTCGCGGCCTTCTTCGGGCAGGAGCTCGCCTCGGGCCTCTGGCACGACTACTCCGGCTACCCCATTTTCATCGTCGGCATCCTCCTGATGTTTGCCTGCGACCGCCTCATCAACGCGAACTACCCCGCCCTATGGACAAAGCTCAAGGCCCATCTCTCTTCCCGCGGCTCTTCGCGCTAGCCGCCATCGCCCTTGCCGCCTACGCCGTCGTCGCCCACACCGGCGTCGTCGACACGGACCTGGCCGGCGTCCGCATGGAGCTCCCCGGCCGCCTCGGCCCCTGGACCGGCCACGAACTCCTCTTCTGCTCCGGGCGCGACTGCGGACGCAGCTTCTTCACCGAATCCCTCCCCCGCGACCCCGACGGCTCCCCCGTCGACGTCTGCCCCGACTGCGGCAAGCCCCTCGCCTCCCTGAACTGGGCCGAGCAGTCGCTCCTGCCCGCGGACACCGGCCTCACCCGCCGCCTCTACACCGGCGACACGGCGGACGCCCCCCACTTCTACGCCACGATCGTCCTCTCCGGCAACGACCGCTCCTCCATCCACCGCCCCCAGGTCTGCATGACCGCCGCCGGCCACGAAATCCAGGACGAATACACCATCCAGGTCGACATGGGCGCCGGCCACCCGCCCCTCGACATCCGCGTCCTCGACCTCGCCCGCCCCCTCCCCGGCGACCCCACCCACGCCGAATCCACCTACTACGCCTACTGGTTCATCGGTCGCGGCCGCACCACCGCCTTCCACGTCCAGCGCATGGTCTGGATGGCCACCGACCGCATCTTCCACGGCATCAACCACCGCTGGGCCTACGTCTCCCTCTCCGGCCCACGAAACCCCGACTCGAACGAACACATCCAGACCATCGCCAACATCGTCTCCCGCCTCCACCCCGCCATCCTCCTCGACGACGTCGCACCCGTCGAGGACCCCAATCCTTGATTTTTGCATGACCGCACACCCCACGAAAGGAGTTCTCCCATGACCGAAATCCTTGTCCCGTCCAAACGCCCCGTCACCCTCATCACCGGCGGCGCCGGCTTCCTTGGCTCCCACCTCTGCGACCGTCTCCTTGCCGAAGGCCACAAGGTCTACGCCATGGACAACCTCCTCACCGGCAACCTCGACAACATCGCCCACCTGCGCTCGCGCACCGACTTCGAGTTCATCAACCACAACGTCTCGAACCACATCGACTTCTCGGGCCCGCTCGACTACATCTTCCATTTCGCGTCCCCGGCCTCGCCGATCGACTACCTGGAGCTGCCCATCCAGACCCTCAAGGTCGGCTCCCTCGGCACGCACAACGCGCTCGGCCTGGCCAAGGCCAAGGGCGCCCGCCTCCTGCTGGCCTCGACCTCCGAGGTCTACGGCGACCCCCTCGTCCACCCACAGGTCGAATCCTACTGGGGCAACGTCAACCCCATCGGCCCCCGCGGCGTCTACGACGAGGCCAAGCGCTTCGCCGAGGCCATCGTCATGGCCTACCACCGCTACCACAAGGTCGAAACCCGCATCGTCCGCATCTTCAACACCTACGGCCCCCGCATGCGCCCCAACGACGGCCGCATCGTCCCCGCCTTCTGCTGCCAGGCCCTCAAGGGCGAGCCCATGACCGTCTTCGGCGACGGCTCCCAGACCCGCTCCTTCTGCTACGTCTCCGACCTCGTCGAAGGCATCTTCCGCCTCATGATGTCCGACGTCGACACCCCCACCAACATCGGCAACCCCCGTGAACTCACCGTCATGGACTTCGCCAAGACCATCAAGGCCCTGACGAACTCCCCCTCCGAGATCGTCCACCGCCCCCTCCCGACCGACGACCCCAAGGTCCGCCAGCCCAACATCACCAAGGCCCACACCCTGCTCAACGGCTGGGAGCCGGTCATGCCCCTCGAGGAAGGCCTCTCCAAGACCATCGACTACTTCCGCGGCCTCATCGAAAAAGGGCTTGCCTAGGCCATGAGGCTTTGCTACGTCGCGCCCGACGGCACCGCCGCCGACCTCCCCTTCGACGCCCCCGTCGCCATCGGGCGCGCGCGCGACGCGCAAATCCCCCTCCTCCACCCTTCCGTCTCCCGGGCGCACGCCTCCCTCGCCCCCGAGGGCGGCGCCGTCGTCATCCGCGACCTCAACTCCCGCAACGGCGTCTACGTCAACGGCCACAAGATCGCCGACCGCGTCCTCCTGAAGACCGGCGACCGCCTCCAGATCGGCGAGCTCCGCTTCATCCTCGCCCTCCCCGACGCCCCCGACCGCCCCGCCACCCTCCGCGCCGAGACCGCCGACCAGCCAACGGCCCAGGAAAAGCCCCCCTCCGCGCCGGAAAAAACAGCCGTCACAC
>JAZQOP010000116.1:0-9990 GCA_045627965.1 Kiritimatiellia bacterium
GGGGGGGGGGGGGGGGGGGGGGGGCGGGCGGGGGGGGGGGGCGGGGGCGGGGGGGGGGGGGGGGGGGGGGGGGGGGGGGGGGGGGGGGGGGGGGGGGGGGGGGGGGGCGGCTTCGAGGAAGAGGCGGCGCTTGGCCTGGAAGTAGGCCTCCATCGTCTTGTGGAAGTCGAGGTGGTCGCCCGTCAGGTGGGAGAAGCCGACCGTGGCGAAGGAGAGGCCGGAGGCGCGTTCGGCGGCGAGGCCCTGCGAGGAGACTTCGATGGCGACGTCGGTCAGGCCGTTGGCGAGGGCGCGGGCGAGGAAGGCGTGCGTGTCGGGGGCTTCGGGCATGGTGCGGGAAGCCTCGGCCGGGGCGGCGTCGCCGACGTCGTAGCGGACGGTGCCCAGGAGGCCGGAGGGACGTCCGGCGGCGCGCAGGAGGTCGCGCAGGAGGAAGGTCGTCGTCGTCTTGCCGTTCGTCCCGGTGACGCCGTGGAGGCGGAGGTGCCGGGACGGATGGCCAAAGAAGGCGTCGGCGATTCGGCCCATCAGGCGGCGCGGGGCGTCGCAGGCGATTTCCGGGATGCCGAGGCCGAGGAAGGGCGGGGCGTGGACGACGGCGACGGCCCCGCGGGCCAGGGCGTCGGCGACGAAGGCGAGGCCGTCGCGGCTGGCGCCCGGCAAGGCGAAGAAGAGCGCGCCCGGGCGGACGGCGCGGGAATCGTAGGCGAGCGAGGTGACGTCCACCGCCGCATCGCCCAGGAAGGAGGCGGCGGGGCCGAGGGGGGCCAGCAGGGTCGAAAGCTTCATGGGGTCTCCTTGCGTCGCGGGCGACGCGACCGTTGCGGAACCAGATGCATGCCGAGGGCCCCCATGGCCGGCCGTCAGGCTTTCGCTTCGGGGCGTTCGGCGGGACGGAGGTCGGCCAGGTGGAGCTGGAGGTAGGTCTGGCCGTTGAAACGGTTGAGGATGAGGTTGAAGGCGATGTCCAGCGGCCCAGACGGGACGCGACGCTCGCCCATGCCGAAGCCGATCGCCTCGCGCTGGATGCCGTGGATGTTGAAGAAGCACTTCAGGTGCTTGCCGCCGGAGACGCGCGGCGGGTAGACGGGGGTGACGTTGCGAAGCGCCCAGACCGGGAGGGGGTTGGAATGGCCGAAGGGGCGCAGGCGCGACTGGTCGGCGTAGAGGTGGTCGTTGATGTTCTTCGGATCGAGCCAGGCGTCGATGGTGATCTGGCGGCGCATGTCGGAGCCGCGGAGCGTGCCGGCGCAAACCGCGTTGAAGCGGGCGGCGAAGTCGTCGAGGCGGTCGAGGTCGATTTCGAGGCCGGCGGCCATCGCGTGCCCGCCGAAGCGCCGGAGGGTGTCGGAGCACGGTTCGAGATGCTGGAGGAGGTCGAAGTCGGGGATGGAGCGGCAGGAGCCGCGGCCGATGCCGTCGGCACGCTTTTCGATGACGACGACGGGGCGGTTGTAGCGGGCGGAAAGGCGCGAGGCGACGATGCCGATGACGCCGGCGTGCCAGTTTTCGTGGGCGACGACGAGGCCGAAGTCGGTTTCGGGGTTGAAGCGGCCGTCGAGGTCGGCGCAGGCCTCGCGGACGATGCGGTCCTCGATCTCCTGGCGCTTCAGGGAGTCGTGGTTGAGCTTGGCGGCGAGGTCGAGGGCGCGGGCGGGGTCCTCGGTCAGGAGGAGCTCGAGGGCGGCGTCGGCGTTGCCGAGGCGCCCGGCGGCGTTGATGCGCGGGCCGATGATGAAGCCGATGTGGTAGGTGTCGACCTCGCCGACGATTTCGCAGGCCTTGATGAGGGTGCGGATGCCGACGGACTGCGTCTTGTTGAGGAGCCGCAGGCCGTGGTAGACCAGGATGCGGTTTTCGTCGAGCAGGGGGACGATGTCGGCGATGGTGCCCATGGCGACCATGTCGAGGAAGCGCGTCAGGTCGATGCCGGCGGCCGACTCGAAGCCGCGCGCGCGGGCGGAGCGGACCAGGCCGTGGCAGACCTTGAAGGCGACGCCGACGCTGGCAAGCATCCGGACCGCCGCGGGGGCCGGCTCGCGGACGTAGGGCGGCTTGAGCTTGGGGTTGACGATGGCGCAGGCCTTGGCGACGCCTTCCTTCGAGGGCTCGTGGTGGTCCGTCACGATGACGTCGATGCCCAGCCGGGAGGCTTCCTCGACGGCCTCGATGGAGGACGTCCCGCAGTCGACCGTGACGATCAGCTGCGGGCGGGAATCGCGGATGCAGCGGCGGAAGGTCTCCAGCTCGAAGCCCGCACCGTCCTCGAGGCGGTGCGGGATGAACGGGATGGCGACGGCGCCGAGCTCCGAAAGGACCTGGATCATCAGGGCGGTCGCCGTCACGCCGTCGACGTCGTAGTCGCCGTAGACCAGGATGACGGAGCCGTTCTCGATGTGCTCGAGGATGATGTCGCAGGTGTCCTTGACGCCCGGGATCGCGAACGGGTCGACGAGGTCGGCCAGGCGCGGCTGGAGGAAGCGCTCGATGTCGTCGCGCCGGACAAGGCCGCGCGCGGCGAGGGTCCTCGCCATCGGGGGCGAGAACCCGAATCCGTCGATGACAGACTGGACGACGGAGGGGTCGACCTCCGGCTCGATCCAGCGCTTTCCCTGCGGATTCTGCATGTGCGTCGCGGCCTCTGCGTCGGTGGCGTCGAGATCCCAGGGTCCGCCGGCCGCCTACTTGGCGGCTCCGGCGGAGGCGTTGCGCGGACGGACGGCCAGCATGATCGGCGTCGCGATGAAGATCGAGGCGTAGGTGCCGATGACGACGCCCAGCGACAGCGCGACCGCGAAGTCGAAGATGTCGCCGCCGCCGAAGACCAGCAGGGCCGCCAGCGAAATCAGCGTCGTGATGGACGTCAGCGCCGTGCGGGCGAGCATGTCGTTGATGGCCTTGTTGCAGATGTCGGCGTTCATCATGCCGTTGTGGAGCTTGCGGGCCTCGCGGATACGGTCGAAGACGACGATCGTATCGTTGATGGCGTAGCCCAGGACTGTCAGGAAGGCCGCGATGGAGGTCATCGTGAGCTGGCGGCCGAGCACGAGGTAGAGGCCCAGGGTCAGCAGGACGGTGTGGAACAGGCCGAGGACCGCGCCGATCGCGAAGGAGAACTCGAAGCGGATCGTGATGTAGAGGATCATGCAGGCCAGGGCGATGCCGATGGCCAGCAAGGCGGACTGCTTGAGCTCCTTGCCGACCTGCGGGCCGACCATGTTCTGCTCGCGCAGGGCGAAGGAGGCCTCGGGGAACTTGTCCTGGAGGGCCGCAATGGCGGCGTCGCCGGCCTCGGCGGACGTGACCTTGAGGGCCAGGATTTCGTTCGCGGCCGTCTCGTCGGAGACGTTGGCGCGCTGATACTGGATGAGGCCCGGGTTCTCGACGCCGGCGCCGGTGATGGCGTCGCGGAGCTGGTCGACATCGACCTTCTGCTGGAAGGACAGCGATATCTGCTGGCCGCCGGTGAAGTCGACGCCGAAGTTGGCACTGCCGCGGTGCCAGGCGTAGGCGAAGGAGGCGACGATGAGGATGAGCGAGAGGACCAGGGCGAACTTGCGCTTGGACAGGAAGTCGATCTTCGTCTCGGGGACCCAGGCCATCATGCCGAGCTTGTTCAGCCAGCCGTTGCCTTCGAGGAAGTTGAAGATCATGCGGGTGACCATGACGGCCGTATACATCGAGACGACGATGCCGGCGGACAGCGTGATGGCGAAGCCCTTGACGGGGCCGGAGCCGAGCCAGAAGAGGATGACGGCGGCGAACAGGGTCGTGATGTTGGCGTCCAAGATGGTGCCGAAGGCCTTGTCGTAGCCGGCGTCGAGGCAGGCGGCGAAGCGCTTGCCAGTCTTCATTTCCTCGCGGATGCGCTCGTAAATGAGGACGTTGGCGTCGACGGCCATGCCGATGGACAGCACGATGCCCGCGATGCCCGGGAGCGTCAGGACGGGGAGCGTCGAGGCGGAGGAGCCGAGCGAGGCGCCGCCGATCAGGCCGTAGAAGCCCGCGACAATGATCATGCCCAGAGGCAGGAGGACCAGGTTGAGGACGAGCGCCAGCGAGGCGACCAGGCCGGCGAAGTGGTAGTAGAGGACCGTGAAGACGAGGACGCCGGCGAGGCCGATCAGGGCGGCCTTCTTGCCGGAGGCGATGGAATCGGCGCCCAGCGTCGGATCGACGGTGCGCTCCTCGATGATGTCGATCTTGGCTTTCAGGCGGCCGGCGCGCAGGACGATGGCGAGGTCGTTGGCCTCGTCCAGCGTGAAGTTGCCGGTGATGAGGGCCTGGCCGCCGGGGATCTCCTGGCGGATGTAGGGCGCGGAATAGAGCGTGTCGTCGAGGACGATCGCCAGGTAGCGGCGGCCGTTCGGGTCGAGGTTCTTGGCGCCGCCGGGGGCGAGGTCCTTCGTCACGCGGGCGAACGCGCGGCGGCCGTTGCCGTTGAAGGAAAGCTCGACCTGGCGCTCGCCGAAGTTGCCGAAGGAGACGCCGGCGCTGGTGAGGTCTTCGCCCGAGACCTCGGCCTTGATGCTGACATAGTACGGGCGGAAGTAGTCCTTGCCGTCGACGGTCTCCTTCTCAAGCAGCAGCTCGTAGCCGGGCTTGGACTCGAAGGCGCGGATCTTGGCCCGCTCGGCCTCGTCCGGCGGGTTGCCCTTGCGGACCCAGTAGTCGCCGGCCTTCGGGCCGGATATCGAGACGATCTCGTAGCCTTCCGGGCACTTGCGGGCGTCGAACAGCGCCTTGACGAGCTCGTCGTTCTTCTTGTGGACGACGCGGAAGGTCAGGTAGGCGGCCGTCTGGATGTTCTTCTTGGCGCGTTCGCGGTCCTCGGACTTCATGCCGGGGATCTGGACCACGATGCGCGCGTCGCCGTCCGGGTAGATGTTCGGTTCGGCGACGCCCATCGAGTCGATCCGGTTGCGGACGACTTCGATCGCCTGGTCGCGGGCGTCGCTGACGGGGGTGCCCTCCTCGAGCGACGATGCGTCGATCTGCAGCGTGTAGGAGGTGCCGCCCTGGAGGTCGAGGCCGAGCTTGACCTTGTCCTGGACGGGCAGGACGAGCGCCAGGCTGGAGCCGACGACGACGATGAGGATGAGCCATTTCCAGATGGATGCTTTCATAATCGTTTACCTATCTATCTTCTTTGGGTTGCCGGCCTGCGGACTTGCAGGGCCGGAAAGTTCTCGGTTGCGGTTCGGCGCGCCCTCGTAGCCTCAGGCCTTTTCGGTCTCGGCGTTCGGGTCGCTCTCCTTGGAGAGGATCTGTACGACGGCCGCGCGCGCGATCTCGACCTTGACGTTGTCGGCGATCTTGACCAGGAGGGTCTTTTCCTTGACGTTGGAGACGGTGCCGATGAAGCCGCCGCCGAAGAGGATGCGGTCGCCGGTCTTGACCGCGTCGAGGAGGGCGCGGCGTTCCTTTTCGCGGCGGCGCTGGGGGCGGATGAGGAGGAAGTAGAGCAGAAGGAGCATGAGCCCCAGGTAGACGAACATGCCGACGCCGGAGCCGGAGGCCTGGCCTTCGGCGCCCGGCTGGGGGGCCATCGCGAGGATTGCGGAGGGGAGCGTGAACAGTGGCATGGGATGGTGTCCTTTCTGGTTGGGTTATAGGCCGGAGAGCGTCTTGGGGGCCTCGGGGCCGTAAAATTGGGCGGTTTCCGCGCGGAAGGCGGCAAAGGTGCCGTTGGCGATGGCCTCTCGCAGGCGGCGGACGAAGTCGAAGTAGGCGTGCATGTTGTGCAGGGCGGTCAGGCGGGCGCCGAGGATTTCGCCGACGTTGAGCAGGTGGCGGACGTAGCCGCGGGAGAAGCGGCGGCAGGCAGGGCAGGAGCAGCCCTCCTCGATGGGGCGGTCGTCGAGGCGGTGGCGCGCGGCCTTGACGGAGTAGCGGCCCTGGCGCGTGAAGACCATGCCGTGGCGGGCCAGGCGCGTCGGCATGACGCAGTCGAACATGTCGACGCCGGCGGCCACCGACTCGCAGATCTGCCACCACTGGCCGACGCCCATCAGGTAGCGCGGGCGGTCCTCCGGCAGCAGGTCCACCGTCATGTGGACGCCCGGCATGATCAGCTCGTCCGGCTCGCCGACCGACACGCCGCCGATCGCGTAGCCCTCGAAGCCCTTCAGTTCCAGGATCCCCTTCGCGCACTTCTCGCGGAGGTCCGGGTAGACGCCGCCCTGGACGATCCCGAAGCGCAGCTGGCCTTCGGCGCGCGGCTGGTCGCAGCAGATCGCCGCCCAGCGCAGCGTGCGGTCGATCGCCTCCTCGGCGTAGGCCTTCGTGCAGGGGCACGGCGGGCATTCGTCGAACGCCATCGCGATGTCGCTGCCCAGGGTCCGCTGGATGGCCATCGACTCGCGCGGCCCCATGAACATCTTCGTGCCGTCGATGTGCGACTGGAAGCATACGCCGTCCGGCGTCATCTTGCGCAGGTGCGTCAGCGAAAACACCTGGTAGCCGCCCGAATCGGTCAAGATCGCGGAATGCCAGTCCTGGAAGCGGTGCAGGCCGCCGAACGCCCCGACGACCTCCATGCCGGGCCGCACGTTCAGGTGGTAGGTGTTGCCCAGCAGGATCTGGCAGCCCAGCGCCTCCAGCTCCCAGGGCGCCATCGCCTTGACCGTCGCCTGCGTCCCCACCGGCATGAACACCGGCGTGTCCACCGGCCCGTGCGCCGTCCACAGCCGGGCCAGGCGCGCCTTGGAGGACGCGTCGCGATGCAGGACTTCAAATGTTCCAGGGGACGGCATACGGGCGCGGATTCTACACGCGCGACCCTCCCCGCGCGAGAAAAAACCTCTCCGATTTTTCAATCGGTCCGCGCCGCCCCCCTCCGGTCCGGCCCGCCCCCTCCCCGCCCCGGACGCCCGGCCGCTTCCGCCGCGCGCGGCGTGCGCCCCGTTTTTGGTTGCGTTGCGCGCGGGAAACGCTAGACTTGCGGGTCCCCGCGCGGAGCCGTCGACGGCCGCCGCGCCGGGCCCCGAGGAGATCGACCATGGACCAGGTACTTGAAATTTTGCGCCGCAACGCGCGCACCAGCATCGAAGACATCGCCCGGATGGCCGCCCTGGCCCCCGAGGAGGTCGCCGCACGCATCGAGGACTACGAGAAGGCCGGCGTCATCCGCGGCTACCGCGCCCTCGTCAACGACGAACGGCTCGAAGGCGACAACGGGCGCGTCACCGCCGTCATCGAGGTCAAGGTCCAGCCCGAGCGCGAAGGCGGGTTCGACCGCATCGCCCGGCGCATCGGCGGCTTCCCCGAGGTCCAGAACATGTACCTGATGAGCGGGAAGTACGATCTGCTTCTGTTCGTCGAAGGCGATTCCCTGCGCAAGGTCGCCGGCTTCGTCAGCCGCCACCTCGCCTCGCTCGACGGCGTCCTCTCCACCGGCACCCACTTCATGCTCAAGACCTACAAGGAGGATGGCATCCTGATGGAGGACGCCCCCGCCGACGGCCGCCTCCAGGTCAGCCCCTAACCCCGCACGAGGACCGCCATGACGACTTCCCCCTCCCCCGCCGACGGCCGCCGCTGGGTGGCCCCGCACATCGACGGCCTCCCCTTCTCGGGCATCCGCAAGTTCTTCGACATCGTCGCCACGCGCAAGGACGTCATCAGCCTGGGCGTCGGCGAGCCCGACTTCAACACCCCGTGGAACGTCCGCGAGGCCGCCATGTGGTCCCTCGAGCGCGGCGCCACGCACTACACGAGCAACCGCGGCGACCCGGCCCTCTGCGCCGCCATCGCCCGCTACGTCGAAGCGCACTTCGGCGGCACCTACGACCCCGCGCACGAGATCCTCGTGACCGTCGGCGTCTCTGAGGCCCTCGACCTCGCCATGCGCACCATCCTCCGTCCTGGCGACGAGGTCCTCTACCACGAGCCCTGCTTCGTCTCCTACGCCCCCACCATCCGCCTCGCCGGCGGCCGTCCCGTCTGCGTCGAGACGCGCCCCGAGGACTCCTTCCGCCTCACCCGCGCCATGCTCGAGCGCTCCGTCACGCCGGCCACCCGCGCCCTCCTGCTCAACTTCCCCTGCAACCCCACCGGCGCCATCCTGTCCGCCGACGACGTGCGCGACATCGCCCAGTTCTGCGTCGACCACGACATCCTGCTGGTCTCCGACGAAATCTACGCCGAGCTCACCTACGGCGCCGCCCACCGTTCCTTCGCCGCCGTGCCCGGCCTCAAGGATCGCCTGGTCCTCCTCCACGGCATGAGCAAGGCCTGGGCCATGACCGGCTTCCGCATCGGCTACGCCTGCGCCCCCGCCGCCATCGTCGAAAACATGATGAAGATCCACCAGTACGCCATCATGTGCGCCCCCACCACCGGCCAGCGCGCCGCCGCCGAAGCCCTCGACCGCGGCGACGACGCCGTCGCCGAAATGGTCGCCGAGTACAACCGCCGCCGCAACTACCTCATCGCCTCCTTCCGCGAGATGGGCCTCCCCTGCCACACCCCCGCCGGCGCCTTCTACGCCTTCCCCTGCATCGCCGGCACCGGCCTCTCCTCCGAGGACTTCGCCCTCCGCCTCCTCAACGAGCAGGCGGTCGCCATCGTCCCCGGCGACGCCTTCGGCCCCTCCGGCGCCGGCTACGTCCGCTGCGCCTACGCCACCGCCATGCCCCTCCTCCGCGAGGCCATGGCCCGCATCGCCGCCTTCCTCCGCTCCCTCCGCTAGACCAGACCAGGCACGCCCATGACCCTCGACCCCATCGTCGTCCTCGACATCGGCACCCGCCACATCCGCGCCCTCATCGCCGAGGAAAACCCCGACGGCCACGCCCCCGGACGCCTCGTCGTCACGGGCTACGCCGAAAAGGACTCCCGCGGCATCCGGACCGGCAGCTGCACCAACGCCGACGACGCCGCCGCCATCGTCAGCGAAGTCGTTTCCGCCGCCACCGCCACCGCGGAAGTCCGCGCCGGCGCCGTCCACCTGCCCCTCACCGGCATCGGCATCGACTCCGAGCCCGCCCACGTCGAACTGGTCGTCAACGGCGTCGTCATCCCCGAGCACCTGGACGAGATCATGCGCCTGGCCCGCGACAAGGCCCCCCAGGGCGCCGCGCTCCTCCACAACGTCGTCCGCCAGTATTCCATCGACGACATGGCCGGCGTCATGCCCGTCGGCAACTCCTGCTCCACCCTCAAGCTCGACACCCTCCTCATCCACGGGCCCAAGTCCCGCATGCTCAACCTCGTCCACCTGCTCGAAACGCTCGACATCGAGATCGCCGCCCCCTTCTTCGCCGGCCTGTGCGCCGCCACCGCGTCGCTGACCTCCGCCCAGAAGCGCGAAGGCGTCCTCCACCTCGACCTGGGCGCCGGCACGACCGACTTCGTGGCCTACGCCAACGCCCAGATGGCCGACGCCGGCGTCCTTCCCGTCGGCGGCGACATCCTGACCAACGACATCGCCGCCGCCTTTCATCTCACCCCCTCCGCCGCCGAGGCCCTCAAGTGCAAGCACGGGCAGGCCGTCCTCGACGCCTCCGCCCGGACGCGCCGCATCCCCGTCGGCAACGATCCCGGCGTCAAGCTCTTCGACCTCCAGACCGTCATCAACTGCCGCATGGCCGAGACCTTCGCCCTCATCCGCGACCGCCTCCGCCGCAAGGGCATCCTCTCCAGCCTCCGCGCCGGCGTCGTCCTGTCCGGCGGCGGCGCCAACCTCCCGAAGGTCGTCGAGCTGGCGACCCAGATCTTCGACCTCCCCTGCACCATCGCCGAGCCCGCCCTTCCCGGCGCGCCCGACGACGACAAGATCCCGCCCCCCCAGATGGCCACCATCTACGGCGCCGCCGCCCTGGCCTACGCCGACCTCGCCGAAGCCGCCGCCAACCGCAAGACCTTCTGGCGCAGCATCAAGAACTTCTTCGGTTTCAACCCCTAAGCCCCCCCACGGAGGCCCCCCCCGCCCAGACACCCCCCCTCCCCCCCCCTCCCCCCCCCCCCCCCCCCCCCGCCCCCCCCCCC
>JAZQOP010000117.1:0-2517 GCA_045627965.1 Kiritimatiellia bacterium
CGATTGGCCGGACCTGCCCGGCGGCGGCCCCAACGAAGTGCGCCTGGGGCGCACCGACCATCCCTTCCGCGTCGAATGGGAGTGGTGGATCCCCATCGAGATGCAGATGGAACCCATTTGGACATCATCGGGCACGGCGCCGTTGGACAATCCCAGCGGCATCATCCTCGGGAGCAACGCCTGGTTCCAGATTGCCATTTGGCTCAACGGGTTGGTGCCGGAAACCAATGTCGTGTGGACGTCGAAATATGACAAGGTCGAGTTTCTGCAACCCGGAACGGGCTCCCGGGTCCAAGTCCATGCCCAGGAGGTCGGCGACGACGAATTGGAGGCTTACGTATACGAGGCGCAGGGGCGCTTCGGCCTGCCACCGTTCCATGTCAAAGTGATGCCGCTGAAGCTGGTGCCGGTCGTGGTCGGTGTCGTGACAGACTCGAATGGGACGTATGCCGTATCGGCGGCGCGCGTCTTGGATGACATTGAGGCAAGCAACCAGATCCTCCAACAAGCAGGGCTGCAAATCGTCTGGGACAGGCATGTCCATCCCATCCCCGACCCAGGCAGCAATGCCTATTGGGAAGTCGGATACCGGAGCGAAGCATATACAAATCTTTTCGCATCGCTTTCGTCGCCTGGTGCATTGGAAATCTATTACATCAACCGCATCAAAACAATTGCGGGAGTATCGCCTGCCGGAGTAGCTGATAGAATGGGTGTTTTGATCGCGGAAAATGCCGGCGTCAGAACCCTCCCCCATGAAATTGCACATGCTTGCGGAGCTCGGGACATCTACTGGGAAAACCATGATCATACGATGCAGCTTGCCAACACGGCTGACGAATGGGAGCTGTCTTCCGATTGGGGACATTATCGATGCGGCGATAGTTGGGATATGCCACAAAGCAATCTTATAAAGCGACTGTTGATGTTTGGGGAGGCGTCATCGGCGCGAGACGATATTCCGACAGGCCCTGTCTATGGCTATCGGAGAGGAATCGCCCAGGGGAGCTGGATATATTTTGGGGACTGGTGTGCCGTAGGCCTGAACGCCATGACCAACACCCCGATGAGCCATTGAAAGGAGTGCGACAGGATGAAGATGAAGAAGCTCGCCCAATGCGTTTTTGTGGGAATTGTGTCTTGCGGCGCAGCCGCGTGGGGAATCGACGGTTTCGTGGACATGCAGGACATTGTGCAGCAATTTCCGTTCCCGGAGGATGTCCATGTGTTCTCTTCGTCGAATGCCCCCGTCCTTCATGGTCGCGGGGCGGAAATGCGAGAGGCGCTCAGCCGGATTTTGGCGCCTCAGTATTGTGCAGAGGCCGTGATGGAAGGCATGACCTCGGCCGCAGCTGTCCGGGGGGAGATCCCGATTGAAGGCTTTGGTTGCGTCAGGCTGGACGAGGAGGATTGGCCCGTTGTCCTTCTGGAAATGGCCAACGAGGAATTTACTCGCCATTCCAAAGAAGGGACTTTGAATTCAGCCGCCGCAAGCGATCAACTGTCGAGCATGGTTGCCTTGCTGGGAAAGGCCCCAGGCGATGGCACGCCGATCCTTGAATTCATTGCCAAACTGGCCTCTCAAAGCCCGCCGGAATTGCGATCTCTCTTCTTCAGCTATGCCTGTGGAGCGTGGATTAACCTGACCATTGAAAAGCAAGGTGCGGAAAAATGCCTGGAGCTGAGCCGCATCCTGGAAGAGGCACATGGTCGGCGCTCATGGCCGCGGTGGATCTTCTTGGACAATCTGGGGGCATACGACGCCTTTGCGCGATGCCCGGCCGAGGATGATCTCGCCATGTTGGCGCGCTATGTCATGGAATCGGCCGATCTGTGCCAAGATGCGGGGCGGGCCAGGACGATCGACGTGCTTGCTTCTGGAGAGGCTTATTTTCATGAGGACCCTATGGACCCTTACGCTTTCGGCCCTCCCATGATGGGCGTGCCTGGCTGGAAGGGCAGCTTGCAGCGCAAGCGGCTGGCGGAACGTTTCCGGGATGTTCCGGCTGTCGGCCGCGTGCTCGGGTCCTACAACGTCGACACGGGTGAGATGGTTCCGGAGGTCCTTGTGGAACCCACCCAGCAGGACATCGACCGGATGATCTGGGCGCGGGCCGCCAAGGAGCTCGCGACCGATGATGCGGAGCTGACGGACCTGCGCGAGGTCTACGGCGACTGGTCAAGGGAGGACGCGCGCGACTAGGCGCGGCGCTCGTCGGGGGGCCTCGGCGTCGAAGCTCTTCCTCGCGGTCCTGGCGTGGTGTCCCTGGACATCCTGCAACTTTCAGCAACTTTCACCTCGCCGGCGGCCGCTTGACAATCCGCGGCGCCTGTGCTAGGAAATCCGCCCATGGAGCGCAAGTTTCACCTCTTTTGGGCCGTCCTGGCCGACAGCGGCTTCCCGCCCGGACGCGGCATCGTGCGCTTCTACGCCGCCTTCGAGGCCGGCGACTCCGACGGCGACGGCCTGAACGACGCCTTCGAGACGCTCGCCCTGGGCACCAGCACCAACAGCCC
>JAZQOP010000118.1:0-5820 GCA_045627965.1 Kiritimatiellia bacterium
GGTCATGAACGGCCAGACGACGCTTGAACATCGGACGAACCGCTTTGGCGTGACTGTGGCTGCCGGGGAGGTCCTGTCCGGGGTGCAGATCTGCCCGGTCGGCGACTGGCCGAACGGCGGGCGGAACCAGCATTGCACGGAGGAAGCGCTAAACCGCGTGGTGGAGCGCTGGAAGGCGGACGGCGGCCAGGAGGTGCTGGTGGATTTCGAGCACCAGGCGGAGGCGGGCGGGACGAGCGACACGTCGGCGGCGGCGTGGGCGAGCCATTTCCGCGTGGAGCCGGGGCGCGGGCTGGTGGCGGATTTCCGGATGACGGACCTTGGCGCGGAGGCGGTGAGCAACCGGCGGCTGCGCTTCCTGTCGGTGGCCTGGCTCGTGAACAACGAGACGCGGGAGCCGGAGCGGATCACGAGCATCGCGCTGACGAACAAGCCGAACATCCCCGTTTCGCCCGTCCTCAACCGGGCGGAGCCCGACAATGAAGACACTCTAGAAATGGAAACCGAAAGGACGGACATGGACATCAAGGAACTGGCGGCCCTGCTGGGGCTGGACGAAAACGCGACGGCGGAGGACGTGAAGGCTGCGGTGCAAGCGCTGCTGGAGGCCAAGGCAGACGCGGAAAAGGACAAGGCCGAATGCGAGGCCGAGGCGTTTGCCGAGGAAAACAAGGCGAAATGCGACAAGGCCGTGCTGAAGGCGCAGTACCTGGAGAACAAGGAGGTGGCCAAGGCGCTGGTCGCGGCCATCCATGCGGCACCGGCGGCTCCGCCGGCGGCGAAGCCCGGCCAGCAGCTGCTGAACAAGGCCGACGCCAAGGCGCCGACGAAGGACGACGTCGTGGCGCAGCTGAACAAGCTCCCCGCCGGCAAGGCGCGCGTGGAGTTCGTGGCGGCCCACGCGGCGGAACTCGCCGAGGCCGCGAAGATCTAGAAAACCAACCAACCAACAAACCAACCGACAGAAAGGACTCTAAACATGACTACTTCCCTCACTTCTCCCGGACTGGTGCTCGCGAGCAATCAGGCCATCATGGAAGCGCAGCGCGGCATCGCGTTCGCCAAGCACTTCTCGACGGACTTTTCCGCCGAACTGCAGGGCGTCGGCAAGACGGTCTCGGTTCCGGTGTTCTCCGGCGCCGCGACGACCTACAACGAGAGCGAAAACGACTTCGAGACGACGGACGGGAGCATCATTCCCGTCAATGTCACGCTGGACACGCTGGTGAAGGTGACGTTCAGCCTGGGCATGACGGACCTGCTGGAAGTCAACAAGTCCTCCACGAGCCGGAACTGCGGCATCGCCGGCGGCCGGGCCATCGGGCGCAAGCTGGAGGAGATCGTGATGGGCCTGCTGACCTACGACAAGCGCATCAACAAGTTCAACAGCTTCACCTACGCGAAAATCGGCCAGGCGCTGGCGGCCGCCGAAAAGGCGGACATCGACCCGGCGACGTGCGTGGTGATCCTGAACCCGGACGTCTACGGCGCGCTTCTCGACGCCAACACGAACAACGCCGCGATCCAGGGCGACGACATCGCCGCCGCGCTGGGGCGCAAGTACGGCTGCAAGGCGATTCTGTGCAGCGCGAAGGTGGCGGCCCGGACGGCGGCCGGCACCGCGACGGGCGGCGTGGGCTTCATCGTTCCGGATGCCGCGGTCGCCATCGCGGGGCGCGGCGTGGAAGAGGCGGTTGACGGCCTCTATTCGGAGTACGGCACCACGACGGACGAGGCGAGCGGCCTGACGATCACCTCGTTCGTGCACGGAACGCCTGGCAAGAACAAGCGCTTCATGAACGTGGCGGCGCTGCTGGGCGCGAAGCTGACGAGCGGCGTGACGACGGCGGACGACGCCTCCAGCAACGCCACGAAGGCGCCGGGCTACATCCAGCTCATCTCCGCGTGAGGCAGGCCGTGAAGAAGCCCATCGCCGCAATCCTGGCCGCCGCGTTCGCGGCGGCGGCGGCGTTTGCCGCGTATGACGTCGTGGAACTGGTCGACGGCGGGGACTGGGTTCCCGTCGCGCCGGCGCGGCTGGCTTCCGTGAGCGCGCTGTCCACGGTCACGAACGGAACCGTGTCCGTGAAGAGCGTCTCGACGCTGGCGGTGCCGACGAACACGGCCGTCGTGTCCTACGCGACGAACTACACCTACACGGCCATCTGGACCAACGGGACGGAGACGGTGACGAACACGACCGTCCACGAGCAGCTTCCGCTTGGATCGAACGTGACCAGCTATGTCACCAACACCGTCGTCACGGCAACCACGAACTGGGTGCCGGGAACGGCGGCGACGGTGTCGGCCACGAACACGCTCGTGTCCATCACCTGCTCCGACGGGTCCGGTTCGTCCGTGCCCACCAATGCGTTCGTGCTGCCCGGCGAAACCGTCTTTTTCGACGGCACGGCGAGCGTGCGGGTGCTGCTGGTGATCGAGGAGTAGGCCGTGGCCGCCTGGCGCAAAGTCACCGAGACCGACCTCACCTCCGCCCTTTCGGCGGCGGAGGTGGGGGCGTTTCGCCAGTCCGCCGGCAAGGGCCAGCCGGTCTCGCAGCAGATCGCCGAGACCGTCGCCTTCGTCCGCGGATGCATCCGCTCCGGCGGCCGGTGCCATGCCGACGCCGACGCCGCGACATTGCCGGAGAGCCTGATCGCGCCGGCGATGGATTGGCTGCGCTTCCGCTTCCTGACCCGGATGAACATCGCGGTCAACGAGCCGCGAACGAAGCTCTACGAGGACGCCCGCCGGCTCTTCGAGGAAATCGCCCGCGGCGAATACGTCCCCGAAAGCGCCGCCGACAACGGCGAAAGCGCCGTGGCGCTCTCGCCCGCCGCCGCCGTCGCCACGCCGCCAAGATTGCTGGATTAGGAGCCGCACGATGGAAATCACGCTGGACGTTTCGATGCCCAAGCTCCCCCCCGCGGTGGAGCATCCCGAGCAGGCCGTCAAGGCCATGCTGGAGGCGTCCGCGCGTGCCATGAGCAACACCCTGATCCGGCACTTCCGGGCCAAGAACCGGACGCCAAACGCCAAGGGATTCGCGCGCTCGAACTTTTGGAGCCAGGCCGCCGACAGCGTGACGACCCGCACGGAGCCCGACTCCGCCATCGCCGAGGTCCGCAAGGAAGGCGTTCGCCTGCGCCTGCTTGGCGGGACGGTGCGTCCCCGAAACGGCCGCAAGGCGCTGGCGATTCCCGCAGACCCGTCCGTGGCGGGCATGTGGCCCAGCGAACATTCTGGCAAGAAAGGCGGCGTCGAGACGTTCCTGGCATGGAGCGAGTCGAAGGACGCCGGTTTCATCGCCGAACGCGGCTCCAAGACCTTGCGCGTTCTCTGGTGGCTCAAGCGGGAAACCCGCCATAAGCCAGACCCGACGGTTCTTCCGGACCGGGAAGCGATGGCCACGGCCGTGCAACGGGCCTGCAGGGCCGTCTTGCGCGAAATGACTGGAGGCGCATCGTGACCGCCGCCGAAAAGATTCTCCAGAAGGCCCTGGTTGGCTCCGACCTGGACACGGAGGGCTGGAGCGGCATCCAGGCCGGACTCCGCGACCGCGCATTCTTCTCCGCCAAGGTCGAGGAGGCGCGGATTCTCCATGCGGCGCGGCAAATGTGCGCCGAGGTGGCCGACGGCAAACGCAGCGCCAGCGAGTTCCGCCGCGACATGCGCGAGCTCCTGGAGAAGATGGGCCATCCCGGAAACGACGCAAACGACAACGACCTCCGCAACCTCTACGCGCAGCGCCGCCTCGACGTGATCCGCGAGACGAACGTGCGGCAGGCGCGCGGCTACGTGCAGCACCTTGAAGCGACGACGGCCGGCGCGCTCATGGCCTTCCCCGCCCAGGAGCTGGTGCGCGTCCAGGACCGCGAGAAGCCGCGCGACTGGGTGGCACGGTGGCGCGACGCCGGCGGCAAGTTCTATGGCGGCCGCATGATCGCACTCAAGGGCGACCCGATTTGGACCGCCATCTCCCGCTTCGGCACCCCTTGGCCCCCGTTCGATTTCGGCAGCGGGATGGGCGTCCAGGACGTGGACTGGGAGGAAGCCGTCGAACTCGGCCTCATCGGAGAAAACGACCCGCCCCCGAAGATGCAGGAGAAGGGCTTCAACGACGGGCTCGAAGTCGAGCTGCCGCAAGAAGACATTGCGGATCTGGACCAGAAACTTCGGGATGCCTTCGGCGATCAGATCGAAATCATCGATAATATCGCCCGTTGGACCCCCAGGGCCATCAAGGACCTGTTCAATGGGGTGGGTGAGCAAAAGGTGCTACTCGGCAAGGGACTCATTGCCGAAGAACTACTTGAAAAAGCGGGGGGGCCAGATCTCGTTACTCGCGTTCGCAGCACGGGACTGACAATCACCCAGCAATGGGTAAAATCTCATGGGACGAAACATCAAAAACCTTCCGGTGATGCGGGCACAAACATGCCGCTGTTCGAAGGGGATTTTGAACTGATTCCAGCGATGTGGCGAATGCCCGACGCTGTGGAGATCCACTCCAAACACGAAATCACCCTTTCGTTGGACACGCTGGATGGCGGGACGTTGCGCCTGGGTGTCAACTTGGCGATGGGTTCGCCGACAACCTTCCGAAAAGAACGGGCCGCAAAGGCTCCATCCAGTGCCAAAATGGCGAATGACGGGAGGCGCACCTTTGCGGCTACGGGAAAAAGTCAACCATGAACCATCGTGATTTGCAAGAAGAAAGGCCGAGAGTATGAGCGAGCGCATGAGCAGTTTGCAGGTTGCGGAGCGTGAAATCGCCCGAGGGCTTTTGGAAGGGCCGGAAGGGGATTTCTTCCGCGGGTGGGGCGGCCGGATCGTTTGCGCCGACCAGGGCGACGCACAGACGGCCGTGCAGGAGGCCCTGGCGAACCTCGGCGTCTGCATCAGCATCAAAGCGACAGGCGGTCCGGTGGGCGGACCCGGGAATTTCATGGAATGGGGGGCTTCGGTCCGCATCGGCGAGATTGTGCCGACCCACCGCGTCGATGGCTGGGACGGCAAGGCGGCCGACGTGGTGGCCGACGCCGTTCTCCGCGCCTTCGCCCGTGGCGGCGCCTTCCGCCCCAAGGAGGTCCGCCCCGACTCGGATGCCGACGGCAACCCCATCATCGAAATCACCGGCACGACCTGGGTCGAGACCCCCGGCCCGGAATGTCCGGAGGACGGCGCCCCGGCCGCTGAAGACCTGGAGATGCTGCCATGACGCGCTTTACATCCATTTTCTCACTTTGCATCGCCTTTGCAACGCTTGTGCAGGCCGCGTTCGACGGCCGTGAAATCGTCCGCCGGCCCGACATGTGCAACATCGACATGGTGGACACGATTTCCTGGTATTCCGAGGAATCCGTCCGCCTGGACGTCGAGCCGGTCCGCGCCGGCAGGCGCCTGGCTATTCCGGACGGCTCCACCGCCGCCTGGATCGTCGCCGACGAGCGCGGCACGAACTGGCTGGTCCGCTACGATCTGGCGCCGACCTCGGATGGCTGCACATTTGCCCTGGCGGCAGGCGAAGGGCGCCTCCCTCCGGACCACGACTACACGGGCTACGTCTCCATCCTGTCCGGCACAAACGTCCTCGGCGTCGTCGACCGCCACCGCGTCAACGTCACATGGAACCCGACCGATCCATGCGCCGAGGCGGTCATGCCGCCGAGCGAATATCCGCCCATCGTGGACGCCGTGCAGGACTTCCTGGATGCGGCGGCGGGCCAGGTGGCAAGCAACTCCGCCGCCATCGCCGCCCGTCCGACGTTCGACTGGGTGGCGGCCTATGTCGCCACCAATTCGTCCGGCGGCGGCGTT
>JAZQOP010000119.1:0-7045 GCA_045627965.1 Kiritimatiellia bacterium
CATCTCCTGCGGTTTGGTCACTGAGGGCGAGCGTTGGATCACCTTCACCGATATCCAGGGCGTTGAAGACTTCTTCGGCGATATGGACTTCAAAGTCGGCGGTACCAAAAAAGGTATCACCGCTATCCAGATGGACCTGAAAGTGCACGGTCTGACTCCCGCCATCATCCGTGAGGCGCTCGATAAGACCTACACCGCGCGCTGCTATATTTTGGATGAGGTTATGCTGAAAGCCATTCCGGAAGTTCGTCCGGAGCTGTCCAAATGGGCGCCGAAAATGCTCTCTACCAAAATCGACGTGGACAAAATCCGCGAGGTTATCGGTAAAGGCGGCGCGGTCATCCAAAAAATCTGCGCCGACTGCAACTGCACCATCGACGTGCAGGAAGACGGTCAGGTGTTCATCTCCGCGGTCAACACGGACGATGCCCGCCGCGCGCTGTCTATCGTTGAGACGATTGCCAAAGACCCCGAAATCGGTGCGATCTACAAAGGCCGCGTGACTCGTCTGATGACCTTCGGCGCGTTTGTCGAAATTGCGCCGGGTAAAGAGGGCCTTGTCCACATCAGCAAGCTCGACATCCGCCGCGTTGAAACCGTTGAGGACGTTGTGTCCGTCGGCGACGAGGTCATCGTGAAAGTCGTTGAAATCGACGAGCAGGGTCGTATCAACCTGTCCCGCCGCGATGCGCTTATCGAGGTCGAGGGCCTTGTGCCGGAAGATTCCGGTGAGGATTCCCGCCCGCCCCGCCGCGAAGTGGCGCTGGTGGAACTCTACCCCGCCGAGGCCGATACGCGGCCCCAAAACTGCCCCAGCAATTTGTGATTTTTCGGCGGAACACAAGGGATTTTTCAGATTTTGGCCATTCGCTTCCCTGTTTTGCCCCGCGTCCCCCGCGCCAGCCCCGCGCCCCTTTTTTTTACGGCCGCACGACCGTCAGCTTTCCGCCGAAAGCCTCGTGCACGGCGCCTTCGTCGCGCGCATCGAACAGCAATTTCACGTTCGGCCCGGCATCCATCGTCAGCCAGACCCCGACGCCCTCCGCGCGGGCGGCCCAGACCTGGCGCATCGCGGCCAGCGTCTCCGGCAGCTGGTAGACCAGCGGCGGGCGTGCCGCCCACATCGTCCCGTGCATCGCCAGCGCGTTCGCCTCGGCCACCGCCCCCAGCGCCGCGAGGTCCTGCGCAGCGATCGCCTCCTTGACCGCCGCCAAGTCCGCCTCCACCCGCGCCGGCCATCCCGCATAGGCGCACGAAGTCCCGGCCGTCCGGCACATCCCCTCGCCGCTGCCGACCGGCTTTTCCCCGGCGTCCGCCACGACCGCCCCGATACGCAACCCCGCCCACGCCTCCGCAACCTTGCGCCCGACGCTGTCCTCCCCGTCCTCGCGCGCGCCGCGGAGCCATTCGACGAACCCGTGCTCCAGGCTGCGCGCCGCGCTACCGCTCCCCAGGCGGGCCAGCACCGACAGCCGTTCCGCGTCCAGCCCCCATCCCCAGAAATCGTCCAGGGCGCGCACCAGCGCCGCGAATCCCGACGCCGAGCTCGCCAGCCCTGCCGCCGTCGGCACGTTGTTCGCCGTCCGAACGACATAGCGGAAGCCGTCCGCCGGCCGGAATAGGTCCAAAAACGCCGTCAACCGCCGGGCGAACCCCTCGCCGCCGCCCACGGGCCGGCCGTTCAGCCAAATTTCGTCCGCGGAGGTGCCGTCGGGGGCGCGGGCCAGTTCGGTCTTCGTCCCCAGGGGC
Organism: Kiritimatiellia bacterium; assembly: GCA_045627965.1. GTDB lineage: Bacteria > Verrucomicrobiota > Kiritimatiellia > CAIQIC01 > Lenti-01 > RGIG3636. The sequence goes on from JAZQOP010000119.1 coordinate 1,750, forward strand.
CCGAGCGAGATCGAGAGGCTGCCCGTCACCGGCAGCTTCAGCTCCTCGTCGCGCTTGCCCCAGTATTTCACCAGCGCGACATTCGCCGGCGCCTCGCCCCGTCCCGACGCCTTCGCCCCCGAAAATCCGTCTCCGACGATCCGCCGGACCGCCGCGCGCGCCCGTTCCCCGAACCCGCCGCTCACGCCAGGGCCTCCGCCGTCGCTCCCGCCGGATCGATCTTGACATCCAGCGACACCGCGCCGAACTCGCGGCGCATCGCCTTGCCGAGGCCGACGACGCAGTCCCCGAGCCCCGACCCCGAAATCTTGCTTCCCAGCACGTTCGGGTCCTCCCGCAGGGCATACGTGAGCTCCGACAGCTTGGCGTCGTTCACGCCCATGGCGTCCATCAGGCCGTGGTTGACGTTCATCATCCGCCCGACCGCCTCCAGGTCGCCCCCGGCGGCCGCCTCGACGGCGCGCCGCACGACGTCCCCGATCAGCTCGTCGATCGCGTCGAAGACCGCCTCGTCCTGGCGGCGCGACTCCTCGACCAGGGCGATCACCTCGGGCGTCGGCGTCTTGTAGCCTGAAAACAGCAGGGTCAATTCCGGGGCCAGGGGCAGCTTCAGGATTTCGCCGCCGTCCATGAAATAGCGCAACATCCCGCCATAGGCGCTGGCCGCCACGTCCGCCCCGCTGCCGCGCCCGCCCTGGACCTTGAGGACCACGTCCTTTCCCGTCCGCGCCAGCCATCCGGCGTCCACGGTCCCCGCAGCGGGGTCGAAGGCCTCCTCGCCGGCGCCTCCGGCCGCCGCGACGGCCGCGAGCGTCGCCACCGTCACCGCGGCGCTGGAGCCCAGGCCCATCTGGTGGCTCATTCCGGACCTGATGTCGAGGTCGAAGCCCTTCCCGATCGCCTCCAGGCCGTCCTTGCAGGCCCGGAGCGCCCCCACGACGAAGCGGAAGCGGTCGTGCCCCAGCCAGTCGCCCACATGCATCGAATGCTCGCCGAGGCCGGAATGCAGGCGCACCTGGTCGTCCTCGCGCGGGCGCAGCTCCACCGTCATCCGGCGGTCGATTGCGCAGACGACGGCGGGCTGTCCGCGCAGCACCGAGTGCTCGCCCATCAGCATCAGGCTGCCCGGGGCCGAGGCCCGGGCCGCTCGCAGCCCGGCGCCCATGCTAGACCACCCGCACGCCCAGCGGATCCGGGCGCACCGTCATCATTTCGTAGCCGAACTTCGCGCACAGGGCGGCCGGCGGGGCCTTGGCCGCCACCAGCACCACCCCCGACGCATCGCCGCGGATCGCCCCGCCGCCGCAAATCTTCGCCGCGCCGCCCTCGGCCTCGACGCCGCGGATGAACTCCGCCACGCGAGCCGGGACCACGCCGATGCCTTCCAGGAGGCGTTCGTTGTCGCCCATCGCGCGCTGGAAGGCCTTCAGGTCGTCCTGCTTCAGCGCGTCCTGCATCCGGCCGGTCACGGCCTCGAAATCGTCCCAGGTCCGCCCCTGGGCGCCCACCGTCCGGGCGACCTCGGCGACCGCCTCGCCCGTCGAGCTGGCGGGCGTGCCGGTATTGACCAGGTAGAGCGGCACGCGCGGCAGGGGCAGCTCCTCGGCCTGCCCCTGCTGGAAGCGCACGCAGCCGCCGTGCATCGACACATACGTATCGAGCCCGCTCGCGTGGCCGTGCTGCATGTTCTCGACCTCCAGGCTGTAGCGGTAATACCACTCCGGGCGGAACTCCACCCGGTAGTAGTGGCCCACGCCGCGCAGCAGGCTCATGATCGTCGCCGCGCTCGACCCCATGCCGCAGCCGATCGGGATGTTCGACAGCGTCGTCACCCCGATCCCCTCCTTCACCTTCAGGTGCAGCCCGTCGAGGATCGTCACGAACGCATAGCGGAACAGGTCCAGCGGCTTGCGCACCACCTCCGAGATCGGCAGGCGCCCCTCCACGAAATCGCGGTAGTTCCGCCCCACGCGCTCATGGAAGTCGCGCAACGCGCGCAGCGTGAACGATTCGCGCTCCACCCCCACGTTCGGCAGCGCAAACGCCACCTCGCCGCTCGCCGCGCCGTTGTCCCCCTCGACCACCAACGTCTGCGCATTGCGGTTCACCGCCATCGCCAAGGCCGGACGGCCGTACACGACGGAATGCTCACCGCTCAAGATCAACTTGCCTGGCGCTATCGCTTTCATCGTTCGTTTCCGATTCCAAAATGGTCCTTCTTTGCCCCGTACGGCGGGTCGCCCGCGAATTATCCTCCCTTTCCCCAAAAAGTCAATCCTTTACACCCCCAATGGCCCACTTTTTTGCAATTTTTCAGTTGCTAAAACGTTTTTCTTGCGCCGGGGCGCCCCCCGCCCTATGCTTCCTCCCGGTTCGACAACCCAGAAAGGAGCCCTGCCATGAAAACCATCGGAACGATCAGCCGCGGCATCAAGACCCCCCTCTTCAAGGCCGGAGACCCCCTCCCCGAAATGGTCGCCGACAGCCTCCTCGCCGCCGCCGAGGAAGGCCGCTTCGAGTTCCAAGACCGCGACGTCGTCGCCATGACCGAGGCCATCGTCGCCCGCACCCAGGGCAACTACGCCACCCTCGACCAGCTCGCCGCCGACGTCCGCCAAAAGTTCGGCCCCGACGCCCACATCGGCCTCGTCTTCCCCATCCTTTCGCGCAACCGCTTCTCGATGATCCTCAAGGGGATCGCCCGCGGCGCCAAAAAGCTGACCATCCAGCTCTCCTACCCCAAGGACGAGGTCGGCAACCCGCTCGTTTCGCAGGACCTCATCGACGAAGCGGGCATCGACCCCTTCCTCGACGCCTTCACCGAGGCGCAGTTCCGCAAGGTCTTCCCCGACATCCGCCACCCCTTCACGGGCATGGACTACATCCAGCTCTTCAAGGAGATGGCCGGCGCCGAATGCGAATGCGAAATCGTCCTGTCGAACCGCCTCGACACCATCCTCGACTACACGCCCCTCGTCATCGCGGCCGACATCCACACCCGCAAGCGCACCCGCCGCATCCTCCTCCAGAAGGGCGCCCAGAAGGTCCTCGGCCTCGACGAGCTGCTCGACGCCCCCGTCGACGGCAGCGGCTACAACGAGCAGTACGGCGTCCTCGGCAGCAACCTCGCCACCGACAACTCCATCAAGCTCTTCCCCCGCGACTGCCAGCCCATCGTCGACAAGCTCCAGCGCATCCTTCTCGAGCGCACCGGCAAGCACATCGAGGTCATGGTCTACGGCGACGGCGCCTTCAAGGACCCCGTCGGCGGCATCTGGGAGCTCGCCGACCCCGTCGTCTCCCCCGCCTACACCCCCGGCCTCGCCGGCAAGCCCAACGAAATCAAGCTCAAGTACCTCGTCGACAACCAGCTCGGCGACCTCCGCGGCGATGCCGCCAAGCGCCGCATGCAGGAGCTCATCCGCCAGAAGAAGGCCGACCTCGTCGCCGACATGTCCTCGCAGGGCACCACCCCGCGCCGCCTCGTCGACCTCCTCGGCTCCCTCTGCGACCTCACCAGCGGCTCCGGCGACAAAGGCACCCCCGTCATCCTCATCCAAAACTACTTCGACAACTACGCCACCGACTAGCCGCCGCCCCCCCCGCGAGCCCATCTCACTTTTCTTGGGCCGCGGGGCACCCCACCCCGCCACCTCTCCCCCATTCTTGCCTCACTTTTCTTGGGGAGCGGGGCCGTCGTGCCCCGCCTCATTCCCCGCCTCGGCTGCCACCTCCGCGGTTGCCGCCGCCCCTTCCCCCGCCGCCGCCTCGCCGGGCTTCTTCCCTTCGAGCAGCGCCATCACCTGCTCCTGGATGGGCTCCAGCTCGCTCAGCTTCAGGTCGGGATCGGGCACGACGAACGTCTCGCCGGTCTTCTTGTGCTCGTAGAGGCGGATCCGGCGGCCGTCGGGCTGGAGGGTCACCTGCTTTTCGACGAAGATGCGGCGGCGTTCGAGCATGACGGCCAGGATGAACATCGGGGCGGCGTTCGCCGGGTCGTCCGTTTCCATCAGCTGGCGCAGGAGGTCCTCGGCGGTCTCCTTGCGGAGGGCCTCCTCGGGGCGCGGGGCGGGGGCGTGGTAGGTGGCGTTCCAGTCGGAGACCTCGGTATCGACGAGCGACGTGGCGGGGTCGTCGGCGCGGCGGGGCCAGCAATCGGCGCAGAAATCCTGGCGGGCATAGCCGTCCTGGGAGAACATCAGGCGCGAGTGGAGGCCCTGGCGGTCGGCGAAGGGGGTCTGGCAGAGGTGGCAGGCGGGGGCGCAGCCGCGGACGTTCCATTCGGCGATCACGGCGCCACCTCCGCGGGGAGCTGCCGGGCGAAGGAGCTGGAGGGATAGCGCGTCCGGAGGTCGTCCTCGGCGGCGGCGCGCTGGGCGTCGAGGCCGATGGCGCCGTAGAGGCGGACGGCGTTCGAGAGGGCCAGGGGGGTCCATTCGGGATCGTCGAAGAGGACGGCGACGGACATGTAGTGGCGTGCGGCGCCGGCGAGGTCCTTCTGGGCCTCGTCGGCCTCGGCGAGGCCGAAATAGGCGCGGACGCGCAGGTCGAGGGCGTCGTCGGTGGAAGCGGCCTCGGCGGCCTCGGCAAAGCGCCTGGAGGCGCTGGCGGCGTTGCCGGCGGCGAGCTCCAGGGCGGCAAGGCGCAGGCAGGACTCGGCGCCCTCGCGGGTCTTGGCGTCCTGCTGGATGGCGCTGGCGTAGGCGACGGCGGCATCCTCGGCGCGTCCCATGGCCTCGAAGGCCTGGCCGAGGTGGTGGCAGCCGATCTGCCGCCACGAAGGCTCGGCGGAATAGGTCGCCAGGGCACGGGCGGCGGTGGCGGCGTCGCGGACGCGGTCCTGGTCGAGGCGGTGGCGCACCAGCCACTCGATCAGGGAGGGATGGGCGACGACCGCGTCGGCGCTGTCGAGCAGCAGGGCGGCCTGGTCGGCGGCCTCGTCCAGGCGGTCCTGCGCCTGGAGGGCAAGGACCAGTCCGAGGCGGGCAAGGCCTTCGATGTCGGCGTCCGGGCCGGCGGACAGGCAGGCGCGGAAGCCCTGCTCGGCGTCCTTGGGCTTGTCGCGCCGGGCGGCGAGCGTCGCCGACCAGTAGAGGGCCTGGGGGCGGATGTCGGCCGGCATGGCGGCGTCGGCCAGCAGTTCGTCGAAGGCCTTGGCGGCGTCGGCGGAGCGGTCGGCGCGGAGGAGGCAGAGGGCGCGTTGCAGGCGGGCCTCGGCCAGGACGGCGGAGGGGGGGGCGGGGTTCCGCATCGCCAGGGTGGCGTCGTAGTCCGCGAGGGCGTCGAGGGCGCGCCC
>JAZQOP010000120.1:0-6391 GCA_045627965.1 Kiritimatiellia bacterium
CTTTTTGGCGGGAACTTTCTTGGCTACGGCTTTCTTGGCGGCGGGCTTCTTGACGGGGGCTTTTTTCATGGGGCGGGGTTCCTTGGGGCTACTTGGCGAGGGCTTGGCGGATGTCGGAGAGGATGTCGTCGAGGTCCTCGATGCCGACGGAGAGGCGGATGAGGTCGGGGGGGATGCCGGCGTCGGCGAGCTGCTGCTCGGAGAGCTGGCGGTGGGTGTGGGAGGCGGGATGGAGGACGCAGGTGCGGGCGTCGGCGACGTGGGTGACGATGGAGACGAACCGGAGGGCGTCCATGAAGCGGATGGCACGCTCGCGGCCGCCCTTGAGGCCGAAGGCGATGACGCCGCTGGAGCCGTGGGGGAGGTATTTTTGGGCGAGGGCGTAGGACTTGGAGGAGGGGAGGCCGGGATATTGGACCCAGGCGACGTCGGGGGATTGGGCGAGCCATTCGGCGACGGCCTGGGCGTTGGCGCAGTGGTGGGGGACGCGGACGTGGAGGCTTTCGAGGCCGAGGTTCAGGAGGAAGGAGTTCATGGGGGAGGGGACGGCGCCGAGGTCGCGCATGAGCTGGGCGACGCACTTGGTGACGAAGGCGGCAGGGCCGAAGCGCTCGGCGTAGACGATGCCGTGGTAGGAGGCGTCGGGGGCGGTGAGGCCGGGGAATTTTTCGCGGTGGGCCATCCAGTCGAAGCGGCCGCTGTCGACGATGGCGCCGCCGAGGGCGGCGGCGTGGCCGTCCATGTACTTGGAGGTGGAGTGGGTGACGATGTCGCACCCCCACGCGAGGGGAGGGCAGTTGAGGGGGGTGGGGAAGGTGTTGTCCATGACGAGCGGGACGCCGTGGCGGTGGGCGGCGGCGGCCCAGCGCTCGATGTCGAGGACGTCGAGGGAGGGGTTGGAGAGGGTCTCGCCGAAGACGGCCTTGGTGTTGGGGCGGAAGGCGGCGTCGAGGTCGGCGTCGGAGGCATCGGGGGGGAGGAGGGTGACGTCGAGGCCCATGCGCTTCATGGTGACGGTGAAGAGGTTGAGGGTGCCGCCGTAGAGGGCGGAGGAGGAGACGATGTGGTCTCCCGCGCCGGCGATGTTGAAGATGGCGAAGAAGTTGGCGGCCATTCCGCTGGAGGTGAGGAGGCCGGCGGCGCCGCCTTCCATGGCGACGATCTTGGCGGCGACGGTGTCGTTGGTGGGGTTCTGGAGGCGGGTGTAGAAGTAGCCTTCGCGCTCGAGGTCGAAGAGGGCGCCCATGGCGTCGCTGGAGGCGTACTTCCAGGTGGTGGACTGGACGATGGGGGCCTGGCGGGGTTCGCCGTCGCCGGGGCGCCATCCGCCTTGGACGCAGAGGGTTCCGATCTTGTAGGGGCTGGGTTGCATGGCGGGAGTCTCCTGGGGTGGGGGTTGTGGGCCGGGCGTGGCGGTCGGGCTAGGGGTCGCCGAGGGCGCGGCGGAGGGCGGCGAGGATGTCGGCGGATTCGGCGAGGCGGCCGGGGCCCTTGGCGCCGCAGGCGAGGTCGCCTTCGGGGGCGTCGAGGACGATGGCGCCGCGGTCGCGGAGGACCTGGATGTTGTGCTGGATGGCGGGATGGGCGAGCATCCTGGCGTTCATGGCGGGGGCGACGACGAGGGGGGCGCCGGCGGGCAGGGCGAGGGCGGTGGCGGCGAGGAAGGAGGGCGCAAGGCCGCAGGCGAGGTGGGCGAGGGTGTTGGCGGAGCAGGGGGCGACGATCATCGCGGCGGCATCCTCGGCGAGGAGGATGTGGTGGTAGGTGCCGGGGTCGGCGACGGCGGCGAAGTCGCCGACGGGGACGTCGTGGCGCGAGAGGGTGCGGAGGACGAGGGGGGTGGCGTACTGGGCGCCGGCGGCGGTCAGCACGGGCCAGGGGTCGAAGCCGGCGTCCTGGAGGTCGCGCAGGAGGAGCGGGGCCTTGTAGGCGGCGATGGAGCCGGTGACGCCGAGGACGACCTTGCGGGGGCGGCTGGGCTTATCCATGGTAGGGCTCGCGGCGGTTCTCGATGCGGTGGCGCTCGGCCAGGATGATGGCGCGCATGTGGTCGTAGGCCTCGGCAAGGTTGTCGTTGACGACCATGTACTTGTACTGGTTCCAGTGCGAGATCTCTTCGCGGGCCTGGCGGAGGCGCTTCTCGATGGTCTCGATGGAGTCGGTGCCGCGCTTGACGAGGCGGGCGCGCAGGACCTCGGTGGAGGGCGGGACGACGAAGATGTCGACGAGGGTGCGCTTGAGGAGGTCGCCTTCGGGGGCGTCGGCGATGTATCGGCGGATGGCGGCGGCGCCCTGGACGTCGACGTTGAGGAGGACGTCGCAGCCTTCGGCGAGGGCGGCCTCGATGGGGGCGCGGGGGGAGCCGTAGCGGTTGCCGTGGACGAGGGCGGACTCGATGAAGCCGCCGGCGGCGAGGCGTTCTTCGAACTCGGGCATGGTCAGGAAGTAGTAGTCCTTGCCGTTGAGCTCCTCGCCGCGGGGGGCGCGGGTGGTGGCGGTGATGGCGTAGTGGATGTCCTTGAACTCGGTGCGGAGCTTGTCGCACAGGGTGGTCTTGCCGGCGCCGGAGGGGGCGGAGACGAGGAAGATGATGTTGTTCCAGCTCGGGCGGATGTTGCTCATGGGAGAGGTTCCTTTGTGGGGTTATTCGATGTTTTGGACTTGTTCACGGAAGCGTTCGAGCTCGGCCTTGAAGGCGATGACGGCGTGCGCGATCTGCGCGTCGTTGGCCTTCGAGCCGATGGTGTTGATTTCGCGGCCCATCTCCTGCGCGAGGAAGTCGAGGGTGCGGCCGGCGGGGGCGGAAGGGGCGGCGGGCGCCAGGAGGGCGGAGGCCTGCGCCAGGTGCGAGGCCAGGCGGGTCAGCTCCTCGGCGATGTCGGCGCGGTCGGCGAAGAGGGCCGTCTCGCGGACGATGCGCTCGAGGGTCTCGGCGGACGGCGGGACGCCGGCCTCGGCGAGGGCGGCCGTGATGCGCTGCGAGAGCCTTTCCTGGTAGTCGTCGGCGACGCCCGGCGCACGGGCGGCGATGGTGTCGCGGATGCCCGAAAGCGTGGCAAGGCGCGCGAGCAGGTCGTCGGCGAGGCGCGCGCCTTCGCGGCGGCGGAAGGCGACCAGCCGGTCGAGCGCGGCGCCGAGCGCGGCGGCCAGCGCGGGGCGGACGGCGTCGGGGCCGGGCGCCCGGGGCGCGGCGGAAGGGACGAGGTCCGGGACGAGCAGCAGGTGCGAGGCGGCCAGGTCGTCGCGCAGTCCGTTGGCCCGGGCCAGGGCGCGGAGGGATTCGACGACGTGGGCGGCGAGGGCGGGGTCGGCTTCGGGAAGGTCGGCCTCGGGCGACGGGGGATAGGTGACGCGGATTTCGCCGGTGACGCGGCCGCGGGCCAGGCGGGCGCGGATGGCGGCCTGGACGTCGGGCTCCAGCGTGGCGAACTCGCGCGGGAGGGCGACGAGGATTTCGAGCTGCTTCCGGTTGACGGAGGCGAGCGCGGCATCGACGTGGATGCCGCCGGCGGACGCGGACCCCGAGCCCTGGCCTGTCATCGAGGCCACGGCGGCGGTTGCGGCGGGTGCTGTGTCGGTCTTGGACATACGGGCGGATTCTAGCGCGCGGAGCGGCGCGGTGAAAGCCAAATCGCCGCGGCCGGCCCCTGCGCGCTTCCGGGGGCGGCCGTCCTGGGCCGGCCCCGCACGGCCCTCCCACGCCATCCCGCCCAGGAAAGGACCCCGGGCGCCCGGCATTTGGCAAGCCCGTGACCGCGCGCCTTCCTCCAGGGCGGCTTTTTTGTTGGGCGGCGGGGGCGGGTGTGGTAGGATGCCCGGGATGAACGCAAACGATTCCATGACGACCGCCGCGCCGGCCCCGGGATTCCTGCGCTCGTGCTGGGCCAAGCGCGAGCTGCTGGGGATGCTCGCCGGACGCAACCTGAAGATCCGCTACAAGGGGTCGGCGCTGGGCTTTTTCTGGTCGCTGCTGACGCCGCTGGCGATGATCGCGATCTATGCGGCGTTTGCAGGGGTGCTGGGGCTGCGGCGGGAGCTGCTGGGGCTGGGAGGGGCGTCGTTCGACTACCTGCCGTTCCTGGTGGTGGGGGTGGTGACGTGGCAGTTCACGGCGGGGTCGCTGTCGGATTCGCTGTATGCGATCGCCGGGAACGCGAACCTGGTGAAGAAGGTCTATTTTCCGCGGATCATCCTGCCGGCGTCGACGGTGGTGGCGAACACGGTGAACTTCCTGCTGACGTTCGTGGTGCTGCTGGCGTACCTGGGGCTGTCGGGGGCGCTGCGCCCCGGCGGGCTGGCCTGGCTGCTGCCGGCGTTCGCGCTGCATTTCGTGCTGTGCCTGGGGGTGTCGTTCCTGGTGTCGACGCTGAACGTGTTCTTCCGCGACACGGAGCACATCGTGGGGCTGGGGCTGCTGGCGTGGTTCTTCCTGTCGCCGGTGATGTACGAGACGAGCCTGCAGATGACGGCGGTGCAGGGGTTTTTGCCGGCGAAGTTGCACGGGCTGGTGTTTGTGAACCCGATGACGGGGGTGCTGGCGATGTACCGGAAGGGGCTGATGGGGATGGACCTGATGCCGACGAGCCCCGCGACGGGCGCGCCGCTGGCGGCGGAGTGGCTGCTGCTGTCGCTGGCCGGCGCGCTGGCGATCCTGCTGGTCGGCGCCCTGGCGCTGCGCGCGGGGAACCGCCGCTTTGGAGATGTGCTATGAGCGAACCGACCATCCGCGTCGACCATGTGGTGAAGCAGTTCGACCTGGCGGCGAGCGGCGCGTCGCTGAAGACGAAGCTGATCGACCGCCTCCGCGGGCGCCCGCCCCGCCGGTTCACGGCCCTGGACGACGTGACCTTCGACGTCCGCGCGGGCGAGACGCTGGGGCTGATCGGGGCGAACGGCGCAGGGAAGTCGACGCTGCTGTCGGTGATCGCGGGGACGATGGCGCCGACGAGCGGGCATGTGGAGACGCGGGGGGTGGTGTCGTCGCTGCTGGAGCTGGGGGCGGGGTTCCACCCGGACTTGACGGGGCGGGAGAACGTCTACCTCTACGGGTCGATCATGGGCATCCCCCGGGAGACGATGCGGCGGCGCTTCGACGCGATCGTCGACTTTTCGGGGCTGGAGGGCTTCATCGACCAGCCGGTGCGGTTCTACTCGTCGGGCATGTATGTGCGGCTGGGGTTCGCGGTGGCGGTGCAGGTGGACCCGGACATCCTGCTGATCGACGAGGTGCTGGCGGTGGGGGACGCGGACTTCCAGAAGAAGTGCCTGGCCAAGATGGCGGAGTTCCGGAAGATGGGCAAGTCGATGCTGATCATCTCGCACGACATGCAGACGATCCGCTCGGTGTCGGACCGGATCCTGTTCCTGGAGCACGGGGAGGTGAAGGGGATCGGGGCGCCGGAGGAGATGACGGAACGCTACCGGAAGGCGGTGGAGGGGGAGCGGGAGCGCCGCGCGCGCCATGAGTGGGGGACGGGCGAGGCGCTGATCACGGGGACGACGTTCGTCGACGCGGCGGGGCGCCCGTGCGAGGCGCCGGACGGGACGGAGCGGGTGCTCCGGGTGCGGATCGAATACGAGGCGAAGCGCCGGATCGAGCGTCCGACGTTCGGGTTTTCGATCGAAGACCACGAGGGGACGACGCTGTTCGGGAGCAATACGGAGCTGGCCGGCGTGAACATTCCCGCCATCGAGGGGAAGGGCGCGCTGGAGATGGTGCTGGATACGCGGCCGCTACAGGGGTCGACGGAAAAGTTCATGCTGTCCTTTTCGCTGCACAGCAGGGACCACAAGGTGAACTACCACCGCGTGGAGCACGGGCTGTTCGTGAAGCTGGACAAGACGGAGGAATATGACGGGGTGGCCAGGCTGGAGTCGGGCTGGAAGGTGTTGTGACGGGCGCGGACGGCGCCCGAAGGAAGCAGGCAGGCGATGAACGAACAGGTCTTGATGTGGATGCAAGGGTGGCGGACGGAGGGCGTCGAGCAGTTCTGGCTGGGGGTGTCGGGGTTCGGGGAGGCGTCGTGGCTGTGGCTGCTGACGGCGGTGCTGTTCTGGATGCTCGGGGGTGGCGTGGGCTACAGGATGGCCTTTTCGATGACGCTGGCGCACGGGGTCGGAATCGGCCTGAAGGGGATTTTCAAGGTGCCGCGTCCGTGGGTGCGCTGGGAGGGGATCGAGGTGGGCGAGGCGGCGATGTGGGGGGCGTATGGGTATTCGTTCCCGAGCGGCCATGCGGCGTGCACGGCGGCGTTGTGGGGCGGTGGCGCGGCGGGGCTGGACGAGGCCTTGCGGAACGGCGAGGGGCGTCGCGGCGGCTTGCGCGTGGTGGTCTGGGTCGTGGCGGCGGCGTGGATTTTGCTGATGGGGGCGTCGCGGCTGGGGCTGGGGG
>JAZQOP010000121.1:0-4440 GCA_045627965.1 Kiritimatiellia bacterium
TCTCCCTCCGCACCCAGGCCAGGACCGTAAACTTTTCCGCGCCGGCCAGCGGATCGTAGTCGTTGATCGAAACCGCCCCGGCGACGCCGCCCTCCGACGGCAGGAAAAGGCTGTGGCCGCAATCGCAATTCGGCGGCGGGACATTCGACGAAAACGCCGCGTCGCCCGTCAGCCCGAGATTCCCCACATCCCCGTCCGCCCCCGAATTCAGCGCCCAGGACGGCGATTCCGCGACCGGCTCGAAAATCCATTCCCCGGCGGCATTTTCGTCGCCCGCGCAAAGGGCCCAGGCCGGGCCCGCCGCGAGGCAGAAAGCCGCCGTCGCGCCCAGGATGAAGCGGAAAGTCGTGGTTTTCATGGCTTTTCGTCCGGTTGGTCCGAGTCTCCGGGAGCCCCGGCTTCCTCCGCGACGAGGAAACATGGGCTCCGTGGACTCCGCGAGGAAGCAATAAAGAATACATGAACGGATATCAAGCAAAAAATGCTTCTTCATTTTCGGCCGCCTTATCCGCGCGACTGCGGACTTGACGCCCCCCGATCCGAAGCGCAGGATTCCCCGGTCAGGAGATCCCCATGAGCCCATCGATCGAAATTGTCGCCCGCGGCGTCTGCATCCAGGACGGCCGCCTGCTTGTCTGCCGCAGCATCCGCCATGGTCACCGCTACCTCCCCGGCGGACACGTCGAATGGGGCGAGACCTCGCCCGAAGCCCTGCGCCGCGAATGGATCGAAGAGCTCGGCGTCCCTTGCGAAGTCGGCGACTTCCTGGGCCTCGCCGAACAGGTCTACGAGCTCGACGGCAAGCAAGTCGCGGAAATCTCGACCGTGTTTGCCGTCTCGTGCCCGGCGCTGTCGCCCTCGGCGGCGGACGCCGTCGAAGACCACATCGACTTCAGCTGGATTCCGCTCGGCGGCCTCGAAGAGTCGGGGCTTCTGCCGGCGGTCATCCGCGAGGCGCTGCCCCGCTGGGCCGCCGCGCCGTCGCCGACGGCCTACGTCGCCACGCCCAAGGCCTGAGCGCCCGGGCGCGTCGCCGCCCCCCTTCCCTGGCCCGCCCGCTAGAACGCGTAGGCGAAGAACGGCCCGTGCGCAGGCAGGACGGTCCCTTCGACGGGGCGGGCGTAGGCGTTTGCCTTGTTCACGCGATAGACGACGATCTTCCCGTAGGCGCGGGGCGAATCGCGTCCGATGACCTCGCCTGTGTTGTGGTCGAGGATTTCCTCCTCCATGCCGGAAATGTAGAACACCATGCCTGGCTTCAGTCCGCTCGAAAGTCCGCGGTCGAGCGTCAGCGACGTGCGGCCCTCCTCGGCCATCACGGAACACTCGAAGGGCATCTTCCGGACCCGGCGGCGCATATCGGCGCGCATCACGGACATCCAGGAGGAAAGGTCCGCCGAGGCGTCGGAGATCGGCGATGTGTAGCTCGCCACCTCCTCGTGGCGCGCCTCGTCGACCAGCGAGACCGTCACCTGCGGGGTGCCGTCGCGGCCCTCCGACACGTTCCCGTAGAGGCGGTAGGTGAACTTGGGGGCCTTCTTCGCGCTGGCCGCCGTCCCTTCGAGAAATTCGATTTCCGTCGACGCCTGCTTGAGCATCGCGACGATCTTTCCGTGGCACAGCTGCGCATAGGGCTCCAGCCCCGTGAAGGGCGGGCACGCCACCGCATGGCGCAAATCCTGCAGCGACACCGCCTCCTCCGGCGGCAGCGCAAACGGCGGCGCGGCCGAGGCGCACAGCACGGACGACGCAACGACGACGGCAACGGCGGCAATCTGGCAAAGACGGTTCATGCTCCAATCCTTTCGGTAACGCCCCCTAGACTAGCGGAACCGCGCCCCCGGCGCAAGGCGGAACCGCCGCCGTCCCCATCGCCCGGGGAAGTTGCAGGCTGTCCGCTCCCCTCGCAAGGGCAGCGCGCGAGGGCCTGCGCTGCGATGTCCCGTCTGCGCCTCCCACCGGGCGGACGGGCCTACGTCCATTTTCCCGACAGGATGTTGCGCAAAATGTCGTCGACCGTCGATTCCGGCGTGATGCGCGATGCCGCCGCCGACAGCGCCGCCTGCGCCGCCTCCGGCCTGTGCCCCAGCGACACCAGGGCCGCATAGACGTCCCGCAGGCGCGCCCCCGCAGGCCCCCCCCCCCCCCCCTTCGCGCCGCCGGCCGCCGATGCCGCCGCCACCGCCAGCTCCCCCTTCCCCAGCTTGCCGCGCAGCTCCAGCGCAATCCGCTCCGCCATCTTCTTCCCCACCCCCGACACCTGCGCCAGGCGCTTCGCGTCGTTCGTCGCCGCCGCCACCGCCAGCTCCCGGATCGGCACGCCGCCCAGCACCGCCAGCGCCAGCTTCGGCCCGATCCCGCTAATCGACGTCAGCAGCGAAAAGTAGCGCCTCTCCTCCTCCGTCGCGAAGCCCACCAGCTCGTGGCTGTCCTCCCGGATGATCTCCGCGACCAGCAGCCGCGCGCGCCCGCCCTCCGCCGGCAGGGCGTCGAACGAGCTCAGGGGGATCGACAGCTCATACCCCACCCCGCCCACGTCCAGGACGACGCGGCCGGGCTGCTTGCTTTCGAGAATGCCTTGGAGATGGACGATCATAGCGGGTGCCTCCTTCTTGGCGGACGCGGCTGGGCCGGCGGTCGCGGCCGCCGGCGGACAATACACAAAAGCCCGCGGCGCGTTCCTGCGGCGGCGGGTTCCTGTGGCCATCCGCTCATCGCGGACGTGTTCCGGACGACGGGCGGCCGGACGACCTTACTTGGCCTTGGCAAGCTCCTTCAACCGCTTCTTGCGGCGGTCGCGGGCCTTGCGCTTCACTCTGACTCGTAATTGCTGTCCCATAACGGGCGAGGTTTTTAGCAAACCCGGGGCTCCGGCGCAAGCAGAAACCGCCCGGTCCGCGCAAAAACCGCCGCCGGCCCAGGGCGGGCGGGCGGCGGGCGGTGGGGCGCGGGGCCCCTTCCTTGGCGGTGCGCGGGGCTACTTGAGCGAGGCGGAAAGCACGTTCTCCGCCGTGGCGACCTTCTCGACGAGCTCGTCGGAAGGCTTCTGGTCGAGCTTCAGCGTGCAGCATGCCGCGCTGCCGCCCTCGAAGACCAGGTTCTCCATTTCCTCGATGTTGATCCCGGCCTCGCGCAGCAGCACCAGCACCGACGCGATCACGCCGACCTTGTTGTAGTGCCGGACCACCAGGTTGATGACCGCGGCGGTCTTCTTGCGGATGTTCACGACGTTCGGCGGCGTCCCCGTCTCCTGGAAGACCTTGACGATGCGGACGGCCTCGGCGGCGATCGCCTCGGACGCCTGGTCCGTCGACGCCCCGATGTGCGGCGTGCACGCCACGGCGGCCGCGGCCAGGGCGGTTTCGGGGAAGTCGGCGACCCCGCCGGCCGGTTCCGGCTCGAAGACGTCGGCGGCGTAGCGGATGCCCTTCTCGGCGATGGCGGCCTGGAGCGCCGCCGCATCCACGATGTTGCCGCGCGCGGCGTTCACGAGGATTGCGCCGTTCTTCATCGCCGCGAGGAACTCGGCGTTCACCATGCCCTTGGTCTCGGGCTTGGCCGCCACGTGCAGCGAGACGGCGTCCGCGGCCTTCGCCACGTCGAGCGGCGTCGCGCAGTAGCCGATGCCGAGCTCCTTCGCGCCTTCCGGCGTCAGGGAGCGGGACCAGGCCACCACGTTCATCTCGAAGCCCTGCGCCCGGCGGATCACCGCCTTGCCGATGGCGCCCACGCCGATGATGCCCAGCGTCCGCCCCTTCAGGCCCGCCGCCTTGCCGTATTCTTTCTTGTTCCACTTGCCGGCGCGCAGCTCGGCCGTGGCGTTCGCGATCCGCCGGTCCGCCGCGATCAGCAGGCCCATCGCCAGCTCGGCCACCGCCTCGGTGTTCTTGCCGGGGCAGTTCGTCACGTGGATGCCGCATTCCGACGCCTTCGCCAGGTCGATCGTGTTCACGCCGGCACCGGCGCGGATGATCAGCGAAAGGCTCTTCCCGGCCTCGATCGTCGCCGCGAGAACCTTTGTGGAGCGGACGATCAGGACCTCGGCGTCGCCGATGGCCCCGGGCAGGTCCTCGGCCTTCAGGTCGGGGTTGGAAACGACGACGTGGCCCAGCTCTTCCAGCGAGCGGACGGCGGTCTTGGACATCTTGTCGGCAATCAGGATTTTCATGGGACTCCTTTCTGTAATGGTTCGGTTCTCGAATACGCCCAAGGATACCACTTGCGCGCCCCCCCCGCAAGCGCCGCCCGCCGCGCCAGCAAAAGCGTTACACCCCGCCCGTCCGGCGGACGCCCGGCAACGGGTGAATTGCAACTGAAAAGGGACACGGAATCTTGTGGTGCGTGGGACATGGGATTAGGCGACGGAAGTCTGGTAGGCGATGGCGGCCTGTCCGCCGAGCGATTCGCGATGGATGGAGTTGAGCCAGGCTTCGAGGTTGC
>JAZQOP010000122.1:0-3642 GCA_045627965.1 Kiritimatiellia bacterium
AACGACATGGCTACGATCCGACTTGTTGCGCGCGGCGGCGTAGGCGCGGATGAGGGGGAGGAGCTCGTCGGCGTAGTTGGCGAAGGAGCGCTCGCCGAAGTAGGGCGTGTTGGCGAGGGCGGCGCGGGTGAGGGGCATCCGGTTGGCGATGGCGTGGAGGGCCTTCTGCGAGAGGACGCAGTAGGCGGGCATCTTGCGCTCCTTGGCCTTGCGCCCGCGCCAGCTGCGGAGCTGGGCGAGCAGCGCCGGATGCGCGATGTCGGCGTTGGCGGCCAGGAGCGCCGCGGCCGGGCCCGATGCCGCCGCCCCGGCCCCGGCGGCCGTCGCGCGCCGTGCGCCGCGGGGGGCTTCGAGGGTGTCGAGGATGGCTTTGCGGCGGGCGTCGAGATAGGCGGAAATGGCGAACGGCGAGCCGGGCGCGCACGTGGCGGCGTATTCGAGGAGCGCCTGCTTGATTTGCAGCGCGGAGGCCAGCTCGCCCAGCAGGCGGGCCAGGCGGCGGCCGGCTTCCTGCGAGTCGGATTCGGCGGCGCCCGCGTCGGCCAGCCAGGGCGAGAGGGCGGCGCCGAGGTGCTCGCGGAAGTAGGCGGCGCCGGCGGCGATGCGCGCCTGGAAGGCGTCGGAGGCCAGCTCGTCGAGGGGGCGGCGCGCGATGAGCCCGCAGAACTTGTCGGCGGGAAGGGCGATTTCGTCGCGGAAGGCGTCGAGGGACGCGGTGGCGGCGGCGGCGAGGGCGGGGTAGTTGGCGGCGTAGTCCTCGCGCAGGGCCCAGGCGACAAGCGCGACGGCCTTTTCGAGCGGGTCGAAGCGGAAGAGGTCCTGCAGCAGCGTCCGGAGGTAGTTGGCGCGGAGGCCGTCCAGGAGCGCGGGGAGGGCGCCGGGCGGGGTCTGGGCGAGGGCGCCCTCGACGTAGCGGGCCACGGCGTCGTCGTTGACGAGGTTGTGCGCCGCGATGGGCGACTTCAGGACGATGCCCCGGAGCGTGCGGCAGCGGGACAGCGCCACGTAGACCTGCCCGTGGGCGAAGGCGCGCGCCGCATCGATGACGACGTGGTCGAAGGTCAGCCCCTGCGACTTGTGGATGGTCACCGCCCACGCGAGCCGTAGCGGCAGCTGCCGGAAGGTGCCTTCGACCTGCTCGGTGATGGCCTTGGTCGCGGGGTCGAGCGTGTAGCGCTTGTTTTCCCAGACGAGCGGCTCGACGTCGATGGGGTCTTCGCGCCCGGGCACCTCGACGGCGACGGCCGAGGGCGACACGCCGCGCACGGTGCCGATCAGCCCGTTGTAGAAGCGGTGCTCGGGAGCGGTGTCGTTCTTGATGAACATGACCTGCGCGCCGGGCTTCAGGAGCAGCTCGGCGTCGGTCGGCAGCGACGTCGCCGGGAAGTCGCCCGTCACCTCCGCGCGATAGGCCGCGCCGGGCCCGGGCAGGTCGGCGAGGGCCTTGGCGTTGACCGCGTCGGCCAGGCGGTTGTGCGAGGTCAGCTGGATGTAGCGGACGCCCTCGGGCGGCACGAAGGCGGGGTCGACGCGCGTGTTGAGCGCGGCCAGCTCGGCGGCGCCGGGCTTCCCCTGGCGGATGGCGTTCAGGATCGACAGGAAGGCCGGGTCGTCCGACTGGCGATAGACGGTCTGCAGCTCGACGGGCACTAGCGGCAGCGTCCGGAGCGCATGCGCCGAGAAGAAGTAGGGCGTCTCGTAGGCGGCGTTGAAGATTTCCTCGTCCTCGCGCGTTACGACGGGCGGCAGCTGCTGGAGGTCGCCGATGAGCAGCAGCTGCACGCCGCCGAACGGGCGCGACGGGTCGCGGTAGCGCCGCAGCGCGTCGTCGACGGCGTCGAGCAGGTCCGCGCGCACCATCGAAATCTCGTCGATGACCAGCAGGTCGAGCGAGCGGATGATGTCCCGCTTCAGCTTCGGCATCTGGTAGTGCTTCTGGCTGTGGTATTGCGCGCCCGGGATGAACGGCGCCAGAGGCAGCTGGAAGAACGAATGCAGCGTCACGCCGCCCGCGTTGACCGCCGCGACGCCCGTCGGCGCCGCCACGACCATCCGCTTGGGGCAGCGCTCCCGCAGCCGGTGCAGGAAGGTCGTCTTGCCCGTCCCCGCGCGACCGGTCAGGAAGACGTGCGCGTCGGTCTGTTCGACCAGCTGCCAGGCGAGATCGAACAGCGAATCGGAAGCCTCGGCCATCGCCTACGGCGTCGCCAGCGCACCCGTCGTGATCGAAAAGTCGGCGCTCGCCGCCCCCGGCGTGCCGGACGCCGGAAGCGAGGCCGGCACCGCGTCGATTCCCGCGGCGACCCCGTCGGCGGCCGCCGGCGTCTCGGCTTCGGCTACGGCTTCCTCGGCGGCTTTCCCGGCGGTTTCCTCGGCGGCCTGGGGGGCGGCCTTTTCCGCCTCGGCGGCCGGTGCGGCCTTCGCCGCGCGCACCCGCCGCGGACGCCGCGCCGGCTTTTCAGATGCCTCTTGGCCCTTGTCTTCGGCCTGGGCGACGGCCTTTTCGGCGCGCGGACGCCGCGGTGCCCGTCCCGCCTTCTTCGCCGGCGGTTCCTCGGACTTCTTTTCGACGGCCGTCGGACGGGCGGCTTCTTCCGCGGCCGGCTTCTCGGCCTTCGGGGCGGCCTTCGGTCCGGCGGCCGCCGGCGCATCCAACGCCTTTCCGGCCGGCGGATCCGCCTTCTTTGCCGCGGACGGCTTCTCGGCGGGCGCTTCGGCGACGGGCTCCTCCTCGGCGGCGGCAGCCGGCTCCTCGGCGACGACGGCGGCGGCCAACGGCTCCGCCGCGGCGGGCGCCGGAACGGCGCGCGAACGCCCGAACGCATACGCCAGGATCGCCGCGGCCGCCAGCACCAGCAGGATCATGATGGTCATCCGGCGCTCGGAACGACGGATGACTTCGCGCAGCAGCTGCTCGGATTCGCGCGAACGGTTGATCATGTCCGTCACGGTCTTCGACGAGGCCTTCTGCGTCTCGTCGATCGACGCCAGCGTGCCCGACAGCCTCGCCATCGAGTCGGTCAGCTCCTTGTCGGAGGCGATCTTCGCCTCGACCTGCTCCTTCAGCAGGCCCATCAGCTCATGCTGCTGCTCGAGCGACTGCGGCAGCTTCTCGAACAGCGAAAGGGCGTGCGACTGCACGATTTCCTGGCGGTCGAGGTGCGCCCGGATGGCGCGGATCAGCTCGACCATCTCGCCGACGCCGTTCTGCATCGCCAATGCCTGCTCGCGGCGCTTCGACGTGAACAGGCGCCGCCAGAACGACGGCTTTTTCGCCGGCATCGGCGGCGGCGTGGCCGGGGCGGCGTCGACGGGGATGGACGGCAGGATGTCGGGAGTGTTTTCAGGCGTGTTCTCGGGAATTTGGTCGGTCATGGCGGGGTCCTGGGCTTTCGGGTCGTATGAAACCGAAGCCATCGTAGCGGAGCCGCCGAATGGTGAAAAGGCTAAAATGAAGAAATTTACGCGCACGCGCGCGATGTGGCGGCACCCCCGTCCAAAACGCTTCCCGCCCCCTTGGCCCCCCGTCCGCCCCGGCCACCCCAAAAATCGTCAAAAACCCCAATGTTCCACCTTAATCTCACAACACCGCGGCGTGCCCCAGGGGCGAGGTCGGGGGGGCTGGGGGCGGAGGAAGGGAGG
>JAZQOP010000123.1:0-6829 GCA_045627965.1 Kiritimatiellia bacterium
AAGAAAAGTGTTCGAGATTACGGCGGATGGACTTTGGGTCTGCCATTCTCAGAATACGGACGGAGCGCAAGAAAGACCATGAAAATGCCGAGGCTGGCCAGTTGCTTCGCCTACGACAACCGCAACCAGCTCGTCGGCGCGGTCTATCCCAACGGCTCCTCCGAAACCTTCGCCTACGACCCCGTCGGCAACCGCAACCGCCTCGTCGCCGACACCTCCCCCGCCGGCGCCAATTTCTACGACTACGACGGCGCCGGACGCTTGACCAACCACGTCGTCCATGGTAGGACAAGGGCGTTCACCTACGACTTCACCGGACGCATGACCACCCTGACCGACACCAACGGAAGCGTCTTCGCCTACGAATTCGACGGCGAAGGCAACCGGCTCTCCCAGAGCCTCAACGACTGTCTCTCCAAGCGCTTCGTCTACGACGGGGCCGACGTTCTCCTTGAATTGAACCCCACCAACGGCGTCGCCTACGCCTGGGTCAACGGCCCCGGCATCGACCAGCCCATCGAGCGTCTCCTCTACATCGACGGCGCCCCCCGCGCCCGC
This sequence comes from Kiritimatiellia bacterium, assembly GCA_045627965.1. Taxonomy (GTDB): domain Bacteria; phylum Verrucomicrobiota; class Kiritimatiellia; order CAIQIC01; family Lenti-01; genus RGIG3636. Next base: position 559 of record JAZQOP010000123.1, read on the forward strand.
CGCGTCTTCCACACCGACGCCCTCGGCTCCGTCGCCGCCCTCACCGACCCCGAAGGCCTCGTCACCCAGTCCTACACATATGCCGCCTTCGGCTCCCTCCGCTCCTCCTCCGGCACCGACCCCAACCGCGTCACCTACACCGCCCGCGAACAGCTCGGCGATTCCCAGGGGTGGATGTATTATCGATACAGGACGTACATTTCTAGTTGTGGCCGTTTCATATCTGAAGATCCTTTGGGATTTATAGATGGACCTCAAAGGTTTGTTTATGTGCTCAATATGCCTATGCGGCTTCGTGACGCTTGGGGTTTGGAAGTATCCGCCACATATGACTTGTCAACAGGACAATTTAGCATTCAGGACGAGGATGAAAAAATAACTATACAAGCAGAAGCTGAATCAGGAGGAAAGCCCTATGGCGAGCCAATCCCAAAAGGTAAATATGACATATTATATCGGGGAAGGCTTGGATTCTATAGACTTGAACCCTGTGATGAACCCTATGGAGACGATACGCACAATGAAACAGGCCGGTATAATCTTCGCCTCCATCGGCCGGGATTAACTATTGGTTGTATAGCCATCAAAGAATCAGAAGATTGGGCAAAAATAGAAGGACTTATTGAAAAAACTCGTACAAGCGAGGCTACTGTGGATAGTAAATCCAGGTTGCGTTGGTTTGGCCCCAAGACGGAGAAACTAATGAAATACGGAACTTTAGAGGTCATCGAGTCGCAAGGAAATCAATAATAATCATGCGTATCTTTACTTTCAGTCGATGGGGACGACTTCAGAAATGGTTTTGTCGTGGATGGACATCTTTCTTGGGATTGTATCTTTTCGTCACCATCCTGGCAATGATATCGGGAGGGTACGCCAATGTTCCTCATCTGATGTATGTGATTATTCTTGTTGCTGCGTCGCTGTTTAGCATCAACGTCTTTCTGTTTCCTTCAAATGCCGCCATGTTTTGGCTTCGTATGATTCTTTTGATATCTGCGGCTATTGTCCTCGGTATTCTGTTTGACTTTTGGCGGAACGAGCCTTTTTGGGCCTTTCTTCCTGAACAAAATGATTTCAATGAAGTATGCTGCATGGAAGGGTACATAAATGAGAATTGTTGATGGAAGAATCTCGCCGAGAACTGTGGGGTTGTGGGTGCCCGTGCTATTCTTTGGATTGTATAACCTTGCAATTATATGCGTAATCGTCTGTAATGAAATTAAATATGACAAGTTTGCCGTTTTTGTTCCATTTCACGTCAATGAATTCTATCATTTCTTTTCAATCATCTACTTGTTTGTGCTTATATTTCCCGGGAAGAAAAAAATGTCGAACAGAATCGTCTGGACAGCCATTTTCTTGTTAATGAATGCTTTTCTCGTTCTTTCGCGGCTTGTCCTTTCTGGAATGTATCAGGATGGCTGGTAATAGGGAAACTAGTGGACAAGGGTGTGCAAGCGGAAAACAATGGACTTCACCGGCCGCATGACCACCCTGACCGACACCAACGGAAGCGTCTTCGCCTACGAATTCGACGCCGAGGGCAACCGCCTCTACCAGGCCCTCAACGATTGCCAGGCCACCTGCTTCGTCCATGACGGGCCCGACGTCCTCCTGGAACTGAACCCCACCAACGGCGTCGCCTACGCCTGGGTCAACGGCCCCGGCATCGACCAGCCCATCGAGCGCCTCCTCTACATCGACGGCGCCCCCCGCGCCCGCCTCGTCTTCCATTCCGACGCCATCGGCTCCATCGCCGCCCTCACCGACCCCGCCGGCCACGTCACCCAGACCTACGCCTACACCGCCTTTGGCACCCTCCGCTCCTCCTCCGGCCCCGACCTCAACCGCGTCACCTACACCGCCCGCGAACACCTCGGCGACTCCCAAGGGTGGATGTACTACCGGCATCGGGTGTATCTTTCTTCTCTCGGGCGGTTCTCTTCAGGCGATCCACTTGGGTTTGCAGAGGGGCCGAGCATTTGGTGCTATGTCGGATGTTCGCCCATAGGATTCCGGGACCCATTTGGTTTGCAAAGACCATCATGGTTTCCCCGGGATTTTTCTGGCATCGGGACAATTCAGAACACAACAACACATGATTTTGATTGCGCTGCCAGCCAAGGCCAGCATGGCCCCATGACAAGTATAAGCATTACACCAGGAACATGGGGCGGGAACAATCCAATGGAAAATCTCGATGATATTGATTTCATTTTCCCAACACCTCAAACCCCAATTAATGGCCGGACTAACGGCGCTTTTAAAATTGGTAGCAATGACTCGACATTAATTCCCGATCCATCTACGCCTTCAAACTCATTGCTTGATGATTATAATTCATATTGGGGTGACGAAAGGGCAAGGGAATTGCCAGGATATCCGCATTGATTGCTTTTTGGGAAACTCTGGATATATGAAAGTTAAATACATCAAGGTCTTATCCGTTGCCACTCTTGTTTTTGTCCTCCTCCACTCGGTGTCATATCTTTGGGCCGTTGGTTCGGACAATTTCAAGATTGTGAAAGAAAATCAAAAGTGCTTTACGTATGGATTTCCCTTAAGATGTTATTTTCCTGTGACCCCGGGTGGGCAAAAGGCAGGACATAAAGATACGATGTGCAAGTTGGGAATAAATTGGCTAACAACCAGTTTGCTCACAATTGCAGGATTCTCGATTTTCGGCAATCATCGGCGAAGGAAGCTCAGAAAAACAGTTGAATCGTCCTGTAGATAATGGCAAAACATTGGAAGATACACGAGTGAAAATTCTATGACCATCTTCGAGATATTCTTGTACAGGCATTCATCATATTCACCTACGACTTCACCGGACGCATGACCACCCTGACCGACACCAACGGCGCCGTCTTCACCTACACCTTCGACGCCGAAGGCAACCGCCGTTCCCAGTCCCTCAACGACTGCCTCGAAACCCGCTTCCTCTACGACGGCCCCGACGTCCTCCTCGAACTCGACCCCTCCAACGCCGTCACCTACGCCTGGATCGACGGCCCCGGCATCGACCAGCCCATCGAGCGCATCATGTACCTGAACGGCGCCCCCCGCGCCCGCCGCGTTTTCCACGCCGATGCCCTCGGTTCCATCGCCGCCCTCACCGCCCCCGACGGCCATGTCACCCAGACCTACGCCTATTCCGCCTTCGGCACCCTCCGCTCCTCCTCCGGCCCCGACCTCAACCGCGTCACCTACACCGCCCGCGACCTCCTCGGCGACTCCCAAGGGTGGATGTACTACAGATTCCGTGCCTATGACCCTCGTTCGGGACGGTTTGTTCCCAAGGACCCCCTAGGTTTTGTCAGTGGAGCGAATGTCTGGCAGTATGTTGGGAATCAACCTGTTCGCTATACTGATGCCTTTGGTTTGTGGTGTGGCGCAGATGATGTACTAACGGGTCCGGTTGATGAAATCATAGTTATAGGTTCTCTCTTTATCCTTGCTTCATTCGGTAACGAATGGGCTCAAGACCTGTTAGATTCTATTCAGAATTTGGTGTTGTGTTCATCTGACAATGATGCGGTTGATGGTGCGGGAAACGCATATCCATCTGACACATTAATCCCAACAGGCGAAAGAAAGGAAGAATCATCAACCCGAAAAGGGAATCGAAACGGAGGAAAAAGTGTTCAAGAAGGCTATAAAGATCCACAAGGGCGGGATGTTACAAAACATACGATTTATGGTCCCAAGGGCAACATAGTGGAAAAACCTCATTATCGACCAGGGGGTTTCAAATGAACAAGTCCAACAATTTGACGTTTTTTGTGCTCAATGCTGCTTGTGATGATTACGAAAACATCGCTTCTCTCCAAGCGGATGTTGAAAATGCGCTGAATTCCTCAATCGAAATACAAGCAATTTATGAAGTATCAATGCAACTTGCCAGAAACGGATATCTTGATATATATATATTAACAGACGGTGGGAATTTTACAGGCATCTCTCCTGAAGAATCGGAGCAATATTGCTGCGTGAAACTATGGTTTTATATTACAGGGAAGGGGCGTGATTTTATTGATCATTTTGAAGCAAAATGAGACCAGGCCTGATGCCGTCCCCAATACCGCCATCTACACCTACGGCTCCGGCAACCGCCTACTCTCCGATGCCTCCGCCACCACCACCAACACCTACGCCTACGACGGTGCCGGTCGCCTCACCAACCACGTCGTCAACGGCCAAACCCGCACCTTCGCCTACAACTTCCAGGGCCGCATGACCTCGCTGACCGACATCGACGACAACACCTTCGCCTACGAATTCGACGGCGAGGGCAACCGGCTGAGCCAGAGCCTCAACGACTGCCTCTCCAAGCGCTTCGTCTACGACGGGGCCGACGTCCTCTTGGAACTGAACCCCACCAACGCCGTCGCCTACGCCTGGATCGACGGCCCCGGCGTCGACCAGCCCATCGAACGCCTCCTCTACATCGACGGCGCCCCCCGCGCCCGCCGCGTCTTCCACACCGACGCCCTCGGCTCCGTCGCCGCCCTCACCGCCCCCGACGGCCTCGTCGCCCAGACATACGCCTATTCCGCCTTCGGCTCCATCCGGCACAATACTGGCCTTGATCTCAACCGTGTCACCTACACGGGCCGGGAACAACTCGGCGATTCCCAAGGATGGATGTATTACAGATATCGGATCTACAATCCATTTGATGGTCGATTCATATCAAGTGATCCAATAGGATTTATAAATGGTTGCAATATATGGTGTTATGTTGATAATAACGTTTTCAACGCCACCGATAGCAGTGGGTTGCTTACGGAAAAGCAATACCAAAATCTCAAAAAAATCCTTGAGTTGGAACAAGAATACGGCACATATGTTACCGCCTGTTTAATCAGCAACACTTTTATTGGCCCAAAACATGAAGATTTGCTACTTGAATTTAATTCTGACATCGGTTTTGACAGCATGGTTAATGGAGTGGATATTGATTGGTTTACTGACTTGAATGTGTTTTGTGAAAAAGGTTTTATCGGAATGTCGACCATTTCGTACATTGGGGGAAAAAGTGTCTGGAGTACGATAAACTATATTATAAACCATCCTCTGGGGCATCCATTCCCTTTTACTGATCCCGGAGAAAGAAGAGCTGTTCTTTTAACTGAACTGCGCCGTGGTTATCGTGATTTTATTACCCCGGAGTATCTGGAACGTGAAAAGCCTTGATATATATATTTAACTAAAAAAAGGAAGAAGAATGAAAAGTTGCATAGTGCCCAATATTGAATATGCTCGCGGGTTGTCAGTGTTATATTGTGTGTTGGGATGTACGACGGGATTGATTTGGTATGCCAATCGTGGGGCAGTTTTTCATGGCGGTCACGATTTGTCCAGCCTCCTATGGGTTGCTGTTATTTCTTTTTTAATGGCAGTTCCAACTTTTTTTGGAATTCGCATTTTTATTTATCTCTTGCTTGTTCTATCAGGAGTGTTTGAAATCTGCTATGTAGTAGGAAGTATTCTCTGCGCCCATTCCCTTTGGTGTGTGGTATCAATTTGTTGCTCTGTCATTTTTTTATTTCCTGCTTGGCTAGGTCTAAAATCGCTGGATCCGAAGGAATCAGGGGAATCAGAGGACAGGCCCGCTGATAGTGACAAAACGTAAAATGATGGACTTCACCGACCACATGACTTCCCTGACCGACATCGACGGCAGCGTGTTCGCCTACGAATTCGACGGCGAAGGCAACCGCCTGAGCCAGAGCCTCAACGACTGCCTCTCCAAACGCTTCGTCTACGACGGGGCCGACGTTCTCCTGGAACTGAACCCCACCAACGGCGTCGCCTACGCCTGGGTCAACGGCCCCGGCATCGACCAGCCCATCGAACGCCTTCTCTTCATCGACGGCTCCCCCCGCGCCCGCCGCGTCTTCCACGCCGACGCCCTCGGCTCCGTCGCCGCCCTCACCGGCCCCGGCGGCCACGTCACCCAGACCTACGCCTACACCGCCTTTGGCACCCTCCGCTCCTCCTCCGGCCCCGACCTCAACCGCGTCACCTACACCGCCCGCGAACAGCTCGGCGATTCCCAGGGGTGGATGTACTACCGGCATCGCATATATTTCCCTTCACTAGGACGATTTGATTCGGAAGACCCCCTCCAGTTTGTTGATGGCGCACAGTGTTATGTGTATTGTGCAAATAACCCTGTAAATTGCCGGGATCCGAATGGTGAATGGGTTCATATCCTTGTCGGAGGAGCTGTTGGAGGAATTGCCGGAGGTCTCACTGGCGC
>JAZQOP010000124.1:0-5132 GCA_045627965.1 Kiritimatiellia bacterium
CAGCCCCATCGCGAACATCCGGCCGGCCGCGACCGCCTTCACGCCCGTCCCCCAGTCCAAAATCGCCCCGGACCCCGTAAACGTGTTGTCCGATGGCCAAAAATCGACGCTTTCCTCCTCCGTCAGCCCCAGCCCGAACGAATAGTCGCCGCTCTCCGACGCACGCCCCACCGCAATGGCCGTGTAGCGCAAATCGTTCGTCGCCACATGCGCCTTGTAGTTGTAGTCGCCGCCCCACGGGATGATCGCCCCGTCGACGATCGCCGCCGACGCCAGCTCGCCCGCCGCGATCGCCGTCGTCGTCCCGGCGCGGGCGCGCGCATCGACGTTCGTCACGTTGTAGTTCGTCGTGCCCCAGGCGCAGACGTTCCCCTCCACCAGGGCCAGCGTGTGGTAATAGCCGGCGACGATGTCCGTCGCGTTGGAAAGAGCCTCGTCCGGCACGTTGCCGACGTTCTCCTCCGAATACCCCCAGGTCAGGGTGTAGCCGTAGCCTGCGCCCAAGGCCGCCGACGCGTCGCCGAACACCAGCGCCGCGGCCAGCAGCGCCGCGTATATGGATGCCGTCCATTTCATAGCGCCTTGATTATCCCCGTTTCCCCCCTCCCCCCCAAGCCTAAATCCCCGCCCCTCGCCCCGGAATCCCCGAAACCGCCCCTTTTCCGCCGCCCGCCTATTCCCAAAAACGATCCGCGCGCCCTCCGCCGCCCCCCCGCGAGCCCGCTTCCAGGGCCAGCAGGAAACGCTTGCGCTCCGGCCCGCCGGCATAGCCCCCCGCCACGCCGCCGGCCCCCACGACGCGGTGGCACGGGATGACGATCGCGACGGGATTGCGCCCCAGCGCGCCGCCCACGGCCTGCGCGGACATCGCCGGCCGCCCCTGCGCCCGCGCCACCGCCGCCGCCAGCGCCCCGTAGGTCGCCGTCGCCCCGTACGGGATTTGCCGCACGAGCGCCCACACCTGCCGGGCGAACGGCGTCCCGTCCGCCGCCACCGGCAGCGCCCCGGGGTCCGGCCGCCGCCCCGCAAAATACGCATCCAGCCACGCCGCCGCCGCCGTCAAGATGGGCGTTCGCTCGCCCAGGCCCGCCGACGCCGACGCCCCGCCAAACCGCACCCCGACCAGCCGCGTCGCCGTCGCCTCCAGCACCAGCCCCCCCGCCGGCGACGCATACCGCGCCCGGAAAACCGCCCCGCCCGCGCCGGTCATGGCCCCAGCCGCCCCGCCGCCACGGGCACCAGCGGACGGCCGCGCAGCAGCGACTCGTCCAGCTCGCCGATCCGGATCCGCCGGAGCCGCAAGATGCGGATGCCGAGCGCGCCAAGCATCCGCCGGATGTGGCGGTTGCGCCCCTCGCCGAGCACCAGGCGGACCGACGGCGGCCATCCGGGATGCATCGGCGCCTCGGCCTCGACGGACAGCGCCCGCAGGCATTCGCCTTCGTCCTCGACGCCCCGGAGCATCGCCGCCGCCGCCGCGCGCCCCGGCAGCCGCGGCACCCAGACGCGGTATTCCTTCTCGGCGTGGTGCGACGGATGCCCCATCCGCTGCGCCAGCGCCCCGTCGGTCGTCAGCAAGATCAGCCCCTCGGAATCGTAGTCGAGCCGCCCGATCGTGAAAAACCGCCCTTTCGGGAGCCCGTTCGCCCGCGCCCATTCGAGGATCGTCGAGCGCCCCTGCGGATCGCTCGAGGTGCACAGGATGCCGCGCGGCTTGTCCGCCAGGAACGTCCGCGACGCCTGGGGCGCCGCCAGCGGCCGCCCGTCGACCTCGATGCGCTGGGCGGACGGCTCGACGCGCGTCCCCAGTTCGCGCACGACGGCGCCGTCGACGGCGACCCGCCCCGCCGCGATCAGCTCCTCGGCATGCCGGCGCGAGCAGACGCCCGCGTCGGCCAGGGCCTTCTGGAGGCGCACGGCCGCCATCGCCCTACGCCTCCGCCCCCGGCGCCGCCCCGGATGCCGCCCCGGCGGCCGCATGGCGGGCCATCCGCACGGGATAGGCCGTCAGCCCGAACAGCAGCGCCGTCATGCAAAACCGCGACACCGCATGGATTTGCAGGCCGTGCCGCATCAGCGCCGGCACCGAGCGGTCGGGCAGGTCGCGCATCGTCCACCACAGCGCCGCCGCCGCCAGCACCAGCGTAAACACCAGCGCCGCCGTCGACGCGACGCCCTCGGCCTGGATCGCCTGGTCGTCCAGCCACGCCCCGCACGCCGCCGCCATCCGCACCAGCACGAACAGCAGCGCCACCCCCGCCACCGCATAGGCCGCCGCGTTGCACGCAAAGAACGCATTCCGCGGATACAGCCGCCACCACGCAAACATCGGCGCCAGCCCCGCCGTCGTCATCGACAGCGCGACCGCCGCCCGCCACAGCCCGCGCCGCGCGCGAAACACCTCCGACCGCCCCAGCCACAGAAGCCCCGGCACGCCGAACGCCCAGCACGCCAGCAGCGCCGACAGCAGCATCCACGACGGCACCCGCGGCGCCACGTCGACGAACGCCGTCCCCGCCATCGCGAACAGCAGCCCCCAGAACAGCGCGCCGAACCCCCGGGCCGTCCGCCGGCACGCCTCGGTCGAGCGTCCGTCCATCGCTAGAGCCTTTCCCCGCGGCGCGTCGCCTCGATCTCGCGCCGGAGCCCGTCCAGGAAGCGCGCCGGGGCAAAGGCTTCGGCATGGGCGCGGATCGCCGCGGCGTCCCAGGCGGCGCCGTCCGCGCGCAGGAGCGCCTCCGCCAGCGCATCGGCCGTCTGCTCGGCAAAGAAGGTCCCGCTGACGCCGTCGACGACCGTCTCCAGGGCGCCGCCGCGGCCCAGCGCGACCACCGGACGCCCGCAGGCCTGCGCCTCCAGCGGCACGATCCCGAAGTCCTCCTCGCCGGGGAACAGCAGCGCGCGGCAGTGCCGGTAGAGCGTCCGGATCGCCCGGTCCGTCGGCCGCCCCACGAAATGGACGTTGGACGGCGCGCCGGCCCGCAGCGCCTTTTCCTCGCTTCCGGCGCCCGCCACGACGAGCGTCCGGCCCGTCCGGCGCGCCGCCTCGACGGCCAGGTCCACGCGCTTGTAGGGCACCAGCGCCGACACCACCAGGTCATAGCCCTCCGCACGCGCCGCCGCCGGCATCGCCGCTGGCCATTCGTCCTCGCCGGCCCCCGCCCCCGCCGGCGTGAAAAATCCCGTGTCGACGGGCGGATAGACGATGGTCGACTCCCGCCCGTAGAACCGCCGGATGCGCTCCTGGACATGCCGGCTGATCGCCACGAAGCGGTCCACCCGATCCGACGCCGCCGCATCCCATGCCCGCAGCCGCCGGAGCACCTGGTCGATGGCCCAGCGCTTGGCCGACCGGCCGCTCCCGAAGTAGGCGTCCTGCAAGATCCAGGCGTAGCGCATCGGCGTGAAGCAGTAGCACAGGTGGCGCGCCCCGGGCGGCACCCGGATCCCCTTGGCGACGCAATGGCTCGTGCTCACGACCAGCTTCACCCCGTCCCCCAGCCGGAACCGCCCGATCGCCGCCGGGAACAGCGGCAGGAAGTAGCGGTAGCGCTCGCGGAAGAACGGCAGCCGCCGCAGCCCCGACGCATGGACCGTGTGCCGCCGGATCTTCTCCGACACCGCCTCGGGCCGGTAGAGCAGCGTGTAGACATCCGCCGCCGGAAATTCGTCCGCAATCAGCTCCAGGCAGCGCTCCCCGCCGCGCATCCCGTTCAGCCAGTCGTGGACGAGCGCCACGTCCGCGCCGGCGCTCGACGCTACCTCGTGCACAGCATCGCCTCGTAGAGCTGCAGCGTCGCGCACGCCACCGTCTTCCAGCGGAACGACTTCGCCTTCGCCAGCCCCGCCGCGCGCATCTCGGACGCCGTGCGTCCGTCCGTCAGCACCTGGCGCAGCGCCGCCTCGGCCGCGTCGGCGTCGTCCGGCGCGACCAGCCGCGCCGCGCCGCCGCCGACCTCGGGCAGGCTCGCGGCGTCGCCGCAGACCACCGGCGTCCCGCACGCCATCGCCTCGGCCACGGGCAGCCCGAAGCCTTCGTAGCGCGACAGCAGCGCCAGCACGTCGGCATCCTGGTAGGCCCGCACCAGCGTCGCGTCGTCGACATAGCCCACCCAGTCCACCCGCGACGCCACCCCAAGCGCCTCGGCCGCCTCCTGCGCCTCGGGATAGCGCGGGTCGCGCGGCCCGATGATCTTCAGCCGCACGTCCATCGGCGCCGCCCCCGCATGCCCCTTCGCCAGGCGAGCAAACACCCGCACCAGGTGCGGCACGTTCTTGTAGGGGTCGCTCCGCCCCACATACAAAATCGTCTTCGGCCCCCCGCACGCCGACGGCTTCTCGCCGCCCGGCACGCAATCCTCGCGCACGCCGTCCGGCACCACCGCCACGCGCCCCTCGGGCATCCCGAGCCACTGCACGATGTCGTCCTTCGCCGACCGACTCCCCGTCACCACCGCGTCCGCGCGCGCCACGATCTCCTTCATCAGGCGGCGATACACGAACCCGAACCGCGTCTTCAGCGCCCGCGGCGTATACTCCGGATGCACCAGCGGAATCAGGTCGTGGATGTTGCATATGCACCGCGTCGCATGCGCCTTCGTCCGCGAAAACGCCAGCAGCGGAATCATGAAGTTCGTCGAGTGGTAGATCGCCGCCCCCCGCTCCGCCAGCAGCCGCGCCACCGCCCATTGCCCGCGCGGATCGAACGGCCCCCGCGGCACCACGGCAAACTCGAACTGCCCCTTCCCCGCCAGCTCCGCCTCGCGCGCGACGAACGCCCGGCGGTCCTCCGACCGCACCAGCACCAGGAACCGGAACCGGCTCCCCTGGCGCCCCAGCTCCCGGAGCAATTCGACCGTAAAGCGGCCGATCCCGCTCAATTCGCGCTCCACCCACCGCGCATCCAGCACCACCGTGGCCGCGCCCGACGCCGTGCTCACCGCCCCCCCCTTCCGGCCACGCCAAGCGCCCCCGGTCCCGCAAGCAGGACGGGGGAGGCCGATCGATCGTCTGGGGCGTTCCGTGCCATGTCCCCGACATCCTACCCCACCCCGCGCCCCCACTGCAACGCAAACCCGCCCACCGCGCGCCCACCCGCGCAACGCCGCGCCAAAGCCCCGCCCCCCCGCCAC
>JAZQOP010000125.1:0-3660 GCA_045627965.1 Kiritimatiellia bacterium
TAGCAGAATCGGGGGCGCTTTTCCGTTTTTTGCGGCAGGAGGGCCGGAGGGGGGCGGGAGCCGCCCCGGGGCGGCTCCCGCCCCCCTTCGGCCCTCCCGCACCGCCCTCGCGGGGTGTCCCTTGACATCCTGCAACTTTCAGACGCCCGGCAACGCGTTTCCGCTTTTGACAAGCGACGGCCGCCCCGCTATACTCCCCGGCGTTGTCATCACCCTTAAACGGAGGAATCCCATGAGCGCCAAGAAAACCGGTTGCGGCCTGCTGCTGCCCATCCATTACGTCCTGTTCGCCGGCATCGTGCTCGGCATCATCGCCAAGTTCTTCGTCAGCATCGACTGCAACGCGCTGCCGCTGTGGCTGGCCTCCATCGCGGCGGGCATCGGCGCCGCCTACGTCCTCTTCTCCGCCGCCGACTGCGTCAAGCGCGGCCTCGCGCTCAAGGCCGACCCGCTGAACGACGACGTCGACATCCGCGACCGCGCCGTCGCCAAGGAGCTCGCCGAAAACCTCGGCGGCTGCGGCCCGCTGGCCCGCCAGGCCCGCCGCCTGCTGGCCGCCTGGGGCGCCGGCGCCGTCGGCCCGCAGGTCGCCCGCATGGCCGCCAGCCAGATGGCGCGCACCATCGCCACGCTCGCCGCCGAAGCCGTCGCCGTCTTCTTCATCTGCGCCGCCGGCGCCGGCGCCCTGATGTGCAAGGCCTCCGCCGCCTGCCCTGCCGCCGACGGCGCCTGCGGCGGGTGCTGCGGCCTCTGCGGCGCGTTCGCCATCCTGTTCATCCTCGTCCCTGTCGTCGCCTGCGCCCGCATCCAGCGCGCCACCCGCGAATCCGGCTACCTTGAAGGCCAGCTGCTCGCCCGCATCGGCAGCGACACCCCCGCCGCCGCCGCCGCCGACTTCGCCGAAAAGGCCGCCTCCGCGATGGACGGCGCCACGACCAAGCTCGCCGACTCGCAGGAAAAGGCCGCCAAGGCCGTCGAAGCGGCGACCGCCAAGCTCGCCGACGCCCAGGAGAAGGCCCTCGCCGCCCTGGCCGCCGCGCAGGCCAAGTCCGCCGACGCCATCGCCAAGTCGAACACCGACGCCGCCGCCTCGCTCGCCCAGGGCCAGGCCGAGGTCGCGCGCCAGCTCGACCGCGTCACCGCGCTGGCCTCGAGCATCGAGAACGTCCTGAAGCTCCAGCAGAGCGTCGACGGCACCCTGAAGGGCGTCGCCGCCGCCGACGAGTTCAAGTCGACCCTCCTCGAGCTCAAGCGGCACCTGTCGGAATCCGACACGCTCCTCAAGAACGTCACGAAGCCGCGCACCATCCGTTTCGTGGAAAATCCCGCCGACTAGGCGGCTGCGCGCCATGCGCCCCGAGGAAGACCAGACGCCTCCCCCCCCCCCCGCCGCCGACACCGCCCCCGGTGCCGGCGTCGGGCATCCCGCCCCCCCTGCCGGCCTTCCGGACGGCGCGCCCGACGGCGCCGACCTGCCGCTGGCCCCGGGCCTATACCTCGTCGGCACGCCCATCGGCAACCTCGAGGACATCACCCTGCGCGCCCTGCGCGTCCTCCGTTCCGCGCACGCCATCCTGGCCGAGGACACCCGCCACACCGGCCTGCTCCTTGCCCGCTACGGCATCCGCACCCCGCTCGTCTCCTGCCACAAGTTCAACGAGCGCGCCCGCATCGACGCCATCATCGACCGCATCCGCGCCGGCGCCGCCCTGGCGCTGGTCAGCGACGCCGGCATGCCCGGCATCTCCGACCCTGGCGCCCGCGCCGCCGCCGCCGTCCGCGCCGCGGGGCTCCCCGTCACCGCCGTGCCGGGGCCGTCCGCCGTCGTCACGGCCGTCGCGCTCTGCGGATGCGCCGACACGCCGGCCTTCCACTTCGAAGGCTTCCTCGGCCACAAGACCGCCGCGCGCCGCCGCCGCCTGCATGAGCTCGACGCGCTGGGCTGCCCCGCCGTCCTCTACGAATCCACCCACCGCATCGAAAAGCTCCTGGACGAGGTCGAGGAGGAGCTCGGTCCCGGGCGCATCCTGTTTGTCGCGCGCGAGCTGACCAAGAAGTTCGAGCAGACGCTGCGCGGCACGCCGGGCGAGCTCCGGCGGCACTTCCAGGTCCATTCGCACAAGGGCGAATTCGTCGTCATCCTAGAACCCGCCGGCCGCTGAGGCCCCTGCGCGCCATGTTCCGCTTCCTTGTCCGCCGCAGCCTCCTCGCCATTCCGACCATCGTCGGGATCGTGCTGATCACGTTCTTCCTCTTCAACGTCGTCGGCGGCTCGCCGGCATCCAACGTGCTGGGGCAGAACGCCTCGCCGCAGGCCTTGGCGGAGTTCGACGCGCGCCACGGCTACGACCTGCCGCTCTTCTTCGGCCGCTGGACGCCGAACCGGGCGCTTCCCGACATCGACTTCGCCGCCGCCACCCCCTCCGAGCGCGCCCGCTGGAAGGCCGGCGACGGCGGCCTGCGCCTGGCGCCGGGCGAGACGCGAGAGCTGCCCCTCGCCTTCCCGCTGCCGCCGGGCAACACCTGGCGCCTCGACGTCGCCCTCGTCGGCGGCGCCATCGCCCCCCTGCCGGACGCCTTCGCCTCCGACGCCCCTCCCGCCCTCGTCGCCGGCCCCGGCGGCGCCGTCGTGGCCTCGGTGCGGCTCCGGCGGGCCACGCGCTCGCTCTTCGACTCGCAGTTCGTCCGCTACGCCCGCGACCTGGCGCACCTCGACTTTGGCGTTTCGACCTCGCTCAACCGGCCGGTCGCCGACATCCTGCTGGCGGGCATCGGGCCGTCGCTGCTCCTGACGGTCCCCATCCTGGCCTTCGAGCTCCTCCTCGCCCTGGTCCTGGCCCTCTGGTGCGCCTACTTCCACGGACGGCTGCTCGACCGCCTGCTCGTCGCCGTCTCGGTGGCGCTCATGTCGCTCAACTACATCGTCTTCATCATCCTGGGGCAGTTCTTTTTGGGCTTCAAGCTGCACCTGTTCCCGGTCTGGGGCTTCGAGTCGTGGGCGAACCTCCTGCTGCCGGTGTTCATCGGCACGTTCACGTCGCTGGGCTCCTCGGTCCGCTTCTACCGCGCCGTCCTGCTGGAGGAGACCCACCGCGAATACGTCCGGACCGCCCGTGCCAAGGGGCTCTCGCCCTCGCGCATCCTGTTCCGGCACGTCCTGCGCAACGCGCTTTCGCCCGTCGTGACGAACGTCGTCCTGTCCATCCCCTACCTCTACACCGGGTCGCTCCTCCTCGAATCCTTCTTCGGCATCCCGGGCCTCGGCTTCCTCTCCATCAACGCCATCAACTCCTCCGACTTCGTGACCATCCGCGCCATCGTCCTCGTCGGCGCCGTCCTCTGCACCATCGCCAACCTCCTCGCCGACGTCGCGCTGGCCATCGTCGACCCCCGCGTCAAGCTCTCCTGACCATGACCTCCGCACCCGGACAGATCGCCAACGCCCCCGGCCAGGCCCCCGCGCCGGCCGCCGACCAGGCGCCGCCGCGCCCCCCGACGCCGTGGCAGGCCCTCTGGAAGTCGCGCACCACGCGCGCCTGCCTCTTCGTCGTCGCGCTCTTTGCGCTGGCGGCGCTGGCCGGCGAGATCGCGCGCGACGTCTACCTTGTCCGCCGCGCCCCGCCCCCCCCCGAGGCCCCCGACCTCGGCGCCGCCCACGCC
>JAZQOP010000126.1:0-2156 GCA_045627965.1 Kiritimatiellia bacterium
TCTCTTTGTACAACTCACGGGTTGCGGGGTGGGGCGGGGAAATGGATTGCAGGGGGCGGGGGGGGGTGGTAGGATTGCGGGAACCACGAGGAACGAACAAGATGGCGCGACCGAAGGTGTTGATGGTGTTGACGAGCCATAGGCTGGATTGCCTGCGGCTGGCGATCGATTGTCTGGTGCGGGGAGGGTCGGCACGGCGCTTCGACCATGTCGTCCTGCTTTGCAACGGGGTCGAAGGCGCCCACCGCCGCTATGTGGAGGGGCTGCCGAAGCGGTATCCGGATGTGGCGTGGGACTTCGTGAACGGCGCTCGGGGGAAGGGGTGGTTCATCTCGAATTTGCAGAATGCGTGCGTGGAACGCTATCCGGGCGGGCTCTACTTCAAGATCGACGAGGACGTGTTCGTGTCGTCGGACTGGGACGTGAAGCTGGAGGAGACCTACGAGCGGTATCGCACGCGCCGCGAGCTGGCGCTGGTGTCGGCGACGGTCCCGAACAACGGGCTGGGGGCGTGGAAGCTGCTGCGGGACGACCCGGCGGCGCGCGAGGAGTTCCTGAAGCTGCCGCATGCGCAGTGGGAGCAGAAGGCGGACGGGTGCGTGTGGTTCTATCCGCACCTCGGGGCGTGGATGATCCGGCGCCACCTGGGGCTGGAGGCGTGCCAGGCGAAGCTGCGCGAGCTGCCGGAGGAGGCGCGCTGGCTGGAATGGCATGACCGGTTTTCGATCAACTGCATCTGCTACGACTACCGCCACTGGTGCGAGCTGGGCGGTGTGCAGGAGCACGACGAGGTGGACTGGGGGCGCTGGATCCGCGAGCGCAATGCGCTGGTGGTGTTCGACGGGCACGCGCTGTGCCACCACTACACGTTCTTCAACCAGCAGGACTGGCTGGACCGGATGCCGCTGCTGGAGGAGCTGCGGCGGGCGAACGTGCCGGGGACGTCGGGGCTGCTCGACGGGGTGCGCCCGCTGGTGCGGACGGCGAAGCAGCTGCCGCGGATGTGGCGGCGGCGGTTCGGGAAGAAGGAAGGCTAGCGCCCAGGGCGCAGGACGGGTGACGGAATGGCAGGCGGCATGAAGACGTTGGTGGTGGTGGGGAGCGGATATTACGGGGCGACGGTTGCGGAGCGGTTCGCGGCGCACGGGGGCTGGAAGGTGCTGGTGCTGGAGAAGCGCGGCCACGTGGGCGGGAACAGCTGGTCGCGGCCGGACCGGGAGAGCGGGGTGGAGGAGCATGTCTACGGCTCGCACATCTTCCATACGTCGGATGCGGCGGTGTGGGCCTACGCGAACCGGTTTGCGTCGTTCAACGGCTACCGGCACACGGTGTGGGCGAAGCGCGCGGGGCGGATCTATCCGCTGCCGTTCGGGCTGGCGGCGATCAACCTGATGCTGGGGCGGGTGCTGTCGCCGTCGGAGGCGAGGGCGTGGGTGGCGTCCGAGGCGGCCAAGGAGGGGGTCGCGGAGCCGGGGAACCTGGAGGAGAAGGCGCTGTCGATGATCGGGCGCCCGCTCTACGAGGCGTTCGTGAAGGGCTACACGGAGAAGCAGTGGGGCAAGAAGGCGACGGAGCTGCCGGCCTACATCATTACGCGGCTTCCGGTGCGCTACACCTACGGCGTGGGCTATTTCAACGACTCGTGGCAGGGGATCCCCGTGGAGGGCTACGGGGCGATGGTACGGAAGATGCTGGACCACCCCGCGATCGAGGTCCGGCTCGGCGCGGACTACTTTGCGGAGAAGGGGGCCCTTCCGGCGCACGACCTGATGGTCTACTCGGGGGCGATCGACGAGTTCTTCGGCTACCGGCACGGGGACCTGGGGTGGCGCTCGGTGCGCTTCGAGAAGCAGGTGCTGGCGATGGAGGATTTCCAGGGGACGTCGGTGGTGAACGAATGCGACGGCGAGGTGCCGTATACGCGGACGCACGAGTTCAAGCACTACACGCCGGATGTGCCGTTCGACAAGACGGTGGTCTACCGGGAGTATTCGTTCGCGCCGGGGCGCGCGGACGACAAGTATTACCCGGTCCGCGCGCCGGGGGACATGGCGGTGCTGGCGAAATACGAGGCGGATGCGGCGGCGCTGGCGGGGAAGGTGCATTTTGGCGGCCGGCTGGGGGCGTATCGCTACCTGGACATGGACAAGGCGATC
>JAZQOP010000127.1:0-2272 GCA_045627965.1 Kiritimatiellia bacterium
CGCGTTGCAGGCGGGCGTGGACGGGGTGGTTGTCGGCCAGGCGACGCTGGCGGTCACGAACGGAACGGGGACGGCGCGGTGGATGCTGCCGCGGCTGGAAGCGGGGACGGGGCACGTGGTGCGCGTGCGCTGGCGGTGGCAGGGGAAGGAGAGCGGGGCGTTGCGGATTCTGGGGGTGCGGGCGGAGTCGTTGGGCGGTCCCGACGAAGACCGGAACGGGGTGGCGGACTGGCTGGACCACCGGCAGGGGCGGTTGCTGGCGAAGTCGGGCTGGGCGACGAACAGCTGGGTTTCGCCGGTGCGGCTGGAGGGGCGCGGGCTGGCGGCGTTCGAGGGGCTTTCGGTTGCGAGCGGGTATGCGGCGACGAATGATTGGGAGTCGGCGCCGGTGCTGCACCGGGGGCTGGTGGACGCGTGGTGGGCGGTGGCGTGGCTGTCGCCGACGGGGGCGACGGAGGTGGCGGTGTCGGGGGACGGCGGGAACGCCTCGGTGTCGGGGAGCGTGGTCTGGGAAGAGTTCGACTTGCTGCACCCGGGGACGAACGCGCTGGCGTTGCAGGCGGGGGACGCGGTGCGTTGGAACCTGCATCCCGACGGGGCGGGACCGGGGGCGGTGTCGATTTGGGCGGACGGGGACTGCGCGTGGGAGAGCGCGGGGAACGAGGCGTGGACGTCGGTGTTCACGAACACGGGGACGTTCGGGGTCTGGGGCGCGTGGAGCGACGGCGCGGGCGGTGCGGTGCATTCGGCGACGGTGGAGGTGACGGTGGCCGAGGCGTCGTTCGCCGGGGAGCCGTCGGTGTGGACGGGGCAGCGGCGGACGTGGACGTGTCCGGGGATCGGGAGCAACGTGTGGGTGGAGTTCGAGGCGGGGGTGGATGCGACGCGGACGGACAAGCAGGGCAGGGCGGAGTTCGAGTTGCGGATGGAGCGGGCGGAGAGCCGGACGGCGGTGGCGCGGTTGGGCAAAGGGGGGCCGCCAATGGCCAGCACGCGGGTGCACGGGTTCACGGCGTATTCGTCGACGGACTTCCCGCGCGACATCTACTTCTATGGGGACGGTTCGCACCGCGAGGCGACGGTGTTGCTCGTGGATTCGGCGGAAACGCCGCCGGACGGGATGGACATCCACGTCGAGGCGGTGGGGACGGGGGTGTTCGTCGAGACCAACGGGGTGCTGACGACCCACGCGACGATTCCGCGGGAGGAATGGGCCGGCGGTTCGGTGGTGTACTGGGTGGCGGCGGATTCGTGGTCGGCCATCTGCAATTCGCTGTGGGTGGTGCAGGACGGCGTGACCGTGGGGAACCGATGAGCGCGCGGCGGTCCATCTTGGCGGCGGGGGCGGCGGTGGCGCTGTCGTGCGCCGCGCTCGGGCAGGCCGCCGGGGAATGGGCGCGCCGGGTGGCGCTTGCCGGGACGGGGAGCATCGCGGCGGCGGACGCGCCCCGCGAACAGGCCGCCGCGAACGAGGCGATGAACGAGCTGCGCCGCGCCGCTTCCGACGGGGACGGCGTTCCCGAAACACTCCGGGCGGTGGCCGCGGACGCCGGGCGCGACGGCGGGGTGCGGGAGTATGCCGTGCAACATCTCGGGGCCTGGATGCGGGCGGGACACGACCGGACGAAGGTCGAGGCGATGCTGTGGGAGTTGGCGGGAGACCCCGTGGCGGGCACCGCAGCCATCCTGCAACTGCACCACGCGGGAGGTTCCGCCCTAAAAGGGCGCGCGGCCTGGACGGCGCTGCTGGAACGCCGCATGGCCCGGCCGGACTTGCGCGACGCGGAAAAGGCGACGCTCCTGCTCGTGGCGGCGGAGAGCGGCGTGAAGGAGACGTTGCCCCGCGCGAAGGAGTGGGCGGCAGACGCCGGGGATGTCGTGCTTCTGAGGTGCGCCATTCAGGCGGTCGGACAGCTGGGAGAGCGCGGAGACGTGGCGTTTCTCGACGCCTTGGCGGAGGAAAAAGAACTTGGCGACGCGCGCGGAACGTGGGACAATGCCCGTCGCCGCCTGACGGAAGGGACGGAATCATGACGACACGGACGAAAAAATCGATTGGGACGCTGGTTGCGGCGATGCTGCTGCTGGCGGCGGTGGCGCACGGGGGAGAGATGAACAATCCGTGCACGCCGAAGACGGAGCGGCCGGGGGCGTGCTGGGAGTGGGACGGGACGAATTGCGTGTGGGTGTACTGTCCCGGGGCGCTGCCGGGAGAGAAGTGCTGCGAGAAGGGGGAGGTGTGCGAACGGGGGCAGGAAGACGAGATGTGTTG
>JAZQOP010000128.1:0-1511 GCA_045627965.1 Kiritimatiellia bacterium
CTCCCGCCCCCCCCCCGCCCCCCAGGCCGCCCCGCTCTGGTTTTGGACCGCCGGCCAACCCGAATTCGGCACCCGCCTCCCCGTCTCCCCTTCCGCCCGCGCCCTCCCCGTCCGCTCCGACCTCCCCTGGACCGCCCGGCGCCCCGTCTTCGTCGTCCCGCTTGCCCCGCCCGCCCCCGGCGCCAGCATCTTCGACGCCATGCCCTACTACTCCCCCTCCCGCCACCTCGGCGGCTACTTCCTCCAAAACCCCGACGCCTCCGTCATCCCCATCCGCCTAGGCGTCCTCGACCCCGTCCATCCCTTCCCGGAAGTGGGCCAAATACGTTGGCATGACCGCGACGTCCACCTTCCCGCCGGTGCCGGCTGCTGGGACCTCTCCCTTGCCTCGGACGGCTTCCTCATCGGCCTCCGCCGAACCATCGGCCCGCGAGGCCAGGCCCCCGAGGAGTGGCCCCGCGACCCCGATGCCTGGACCGGCCTCGACGACCTCCTCGCCGCCCCGCCCATCCCGGTCCAGATCTGGGCTGACGGACGCGCCCCTGCCGACACCCTCTTCACCCTCCTGCGCCGCCTTGACGCCGCCGGCTTCCGCGAAGTCTTCCTCCTCTGCCACTGACACGCCGCCCCCATCCCCGCCTTCGTTTTCCCTGCCCCCTTTTCTCCCGCCGACCAACCTTACGGCGCCGCAAAAAACCGCCCCGCCCCGCGCAGCTCGCGGTCCGTCGCCAGCACGCCGATCCCGAATTCCCGCGCCAGCGCCTCGCACGCCCCCTCCGCGCCACGCGGCGGATACTCCACCGCAAAGCACGCCTTCCCCGCCGCCTGCATCTCCGCCACGCACGCCAGCCGCTCCCGGATTTCCCTTGCGCCGCGACGCCGTCCCTCGTCGAAAAACACGTCCTCCATCGCCACGCCGTCCACCGCCGAACGCAGACGCCCATCCGCCAGCAGCGCCTCCCCGTTCTGCATGAAGACCCGGAACCCCGGCCGCGACGCCCGCGCATGCGCCGCAATCCGCAAAATCCATTCCGCCATGTCCGCCCGGAACGTCCGCCCCGTCGCCGGGTTCACCGCCCCCTCCCGCGCCCCGAACCCCTCGAAAAATTCATATCCGTCCACGATATCCAGATACACCCCGTCGAACCCCGCCGCCACGATCCGCCCCAGCTCCTTCAATATGATGCCCTGCCACTCCGCGTCCCAGTAGCGCACCCGGCAGTTCCCCTCCCACTCCGGATTCTCCTCCAGCAGAAATCCCGGCGCCTTCCTCGTCCAATCGCGCCGCCAATAGCCCCGGTAGTCCTCCGCCTCGCCGACGGAAAGGTAGCACAGCACCTCCGCGCCGTTTTTCCCGAACGCCCGCACCTCCGCGGCCGACCAGCGCCCCTGTTCGCCCCCGTCGAACGACGCATCCACCACGATGTGCGACCGCCCGGCCTCCGCCACCCTCGCGGGGAACGCCGCCCGGCCCCCCTGCGGCTGCAGGCAGTACAGCAGCTCCGCCCCCT
>JAZQOP010000129.1:0-14712 GCA_045627965.1 Kiritimatiellia bacterium
TTCGGCGCGGATTTTCAGCGATGCGGATTCGGTTTCGTTGACGAATACGACGGCGGGGGTGGAGTTCCGCTTTTCGGGCGCCGCGGGGAACCTGGCGCTCCGCATCAACGGGGCCGAGGTGGCGACCACGGTCGGCGGCATCGCCCCGACGAACGGCGAATGGCGCCACGTCGCGGTGGTTTTTGACGGGACGCGCCCAGCGACGAGCTACGCGACGCGGAACGTCCATTTCTACGTGGATGGTATCCAGCGGGGCGTGGGAAGCGTCCTGCAAGGGGCTGTCGTCGCAACGAACGCCGCGCCGCTCGTGGTGGGCAACGCGTCGGCGTCGCGGACGGCGGCGAATCTGCTGGCGGGCCACATCGATGACGTGCTGGTGATTCCCGACTGGGCGCCTTCCCCTTCGGGGAACGGCAACGCCAACGCCGCCATCCAATGCTTCATGGAGCGGAGCGACGACATCTTTCCGCCGACCATCACCGCACCGCCCGACATCGAGGCGGAAGCGGGCTCCTGCCTTGCGCCCGTCGCCGTTGCCCTCGGCATCCCGACGGCCTCCGACGACTGCGCCCTCGCCCTCGTCACCAACAACGCCCCGGCACTCTTCCCGGTCGGCGTCACCACCGTCACTTGGACCGCCCTCGACGCCGCCGGCAACACCGCCACGGCCCCCCAATCCGTCCTCATCTGGCCCAGCTCCACGGCCGATTGCGACGGCGACGGCCTGACGGATTATGAGGAGGTCTTCGACACCGAAACCGACCCCGGTCTCGCGGACACGGACGGCGACGGAATGGACGACGGCGAGGAAGTCGCCCAGGGCTTCGATCCGTCCATGGCCAACGAGGGGGCCTGCGTCTGGATTCGGGTGCCTGAGAATGAAAGGAGGTTGCCATGAAGCAAAAGGTCCGCAAGATGGAGGCCGTGCTGCTGGCGGCGGCGGTGCTTGCCGGGGTTGTCGTCCAGGCCCGTGCCGTCACGGTGACATCGACGATCGTCCGTCCGCTGCCGAGGCATCAGGCAATTGCGCCGCTGAATGCCGGGGGCCAGCCGCAGGAGCAATGGTCGACGCCGTATAATCCCCGCCTTCCCGCAGGGGCCACGCTGATTTCCAGCAAGGTTTCCGGCTTTGTCGACGATGCCTGCACGATGGGGAACGTGGACATCGGCATGAATTCATACAGGCCCAAGAGCTTTTCGGATGTGGAACTCGTTTCCGGAATCAACGCGGACGGGTCGTTTCTCATCAAGCTGTATGACTACACAGACGACGGGACGAATGCGAACCAGGTGCTGCTGGAGGGGGAGAACACCATCAGGTTCAGCATCGACGACCCGCTGCCGCCGGACACCTCCAGCACGAACATCGCGAAAGAGGTCTGCGGGAATCCCTGCGAAGACGGTGCCGACCCGGAAACGACAGAGTGCGACGACGATACCGACGGCTGTCCGTCGTGCAGCTCGAAGGGCAGTCCCCGGGCGACGTTCGGCCTCGCGAACTTCGACGTGAAGCTGGAAGATACGCCGCTCTGGCAGGAGACGGCGGTGGGGGCCCCGCTGGAGCTGCGGATGCGGTTCAGCAACTACGGGGAGACGGGGCCGGGGCGGACGTTCGGCCCGAAGTGGTCGTGCAACTGGAACAGCAGCGTGACGCTCCTCGACGCGGCCACGGCGCGGATGGCGTTCCCTTCGGGAAGCATCGGGCTTTTCACGCTTGCGCCGGACGGGACGTATCTGCCGCCCGACGCGCTGACGGGGGTGATGGTGGCGACGAACGGCGGCTTCGAGTACCGGAAGCCGAACGGCTGGACGTGGACCTACGGCCCGTCGGCCGGCGATGCGGACGTGTATCTGCTTTCGTCCGTGCGGGATGCGTGGTCGAACACGGTTGCCGTGACGTATGACGGCCGCGACCGCCTTGTGCGGGTGGTGCAGACGGCGCCGGCCACGGGGCGCCGCCTGGAGTTCGCCTACGAGGGCACGAACACGTGCGCGGCGTCGGTCTGCACGGAGGCGGCGGCCCTGCGCACGGCGACGTTCGGCTATTCGGCGGACGGGTGGCTCACGGACGTGGTGGACATGGGCGGCTTCGCCTACGGCTACGAATACACGGCCAACGGCTACCTTTCGCGCGTGCTGAAGGGCGCGGCGGAGCGTCTGGCGGTGACCTACAGCGCGACGCCGGACGCCTGGACGGCGACGAACAGCTACTGGGTCGGCCTGGCCGACGCGGGCGGCTTCACGCGCACCTACACCTGGGAGTTCGGAACGGTGAAGAAGGTGACCACGCGCGGCGGCGCGGCCCCGGTCGAGAGCCTGTATTCGGTCGGCCTGGCGGGGAGCCGGGGGCGCGTGCTGACGGGCATGACCAAGGCGAACGTCTCGCAGGACTTCCAGTATACGCCGCGCGGCCGCGTCTCCAGCCGCGTGGACCGCCTGGGCGGGACGTGGAGCCAGAGCTACAACGACCAGCTGCGCCTCACCTCGCGCACCGACCCGGCGGGGGCCGTGACGACCTACGTCTATGACGCCAGCGGCATCGACCTGCTCTACGAGATTCCGCCGGCGGGCCCCGTCCAGAAGGTCTACACCTACGTGCCCGGCAGGCACGCGGTCGCCACGGAGTCGAACGCGCTGGGCCGCGTGGTCACGAACACCTACAATTCGTCCGGCCTCTTGACGGGCAGCAGCGACGGGCGGACGACCGAGACGTTCACCTACGACGCGGACGGCCACCTCACCAGCCGCTCGCGGAATGGCACGCTGTCCGAAACGAACCGCTACGACGCCTTCGGGCGGCTCGTCTGGTCGCGCGACGCGGCCGGTCTGGAGGTCGCCCGCACCTACGACGGCCTGAACCGCCTGCTCACGACGACGTTCGACAACGACGGCACCGTCTCCGTCGAGACCCGCCACTACGACTGCTGCGCGCTCGACCAGCTGACCGACCGCCGCGGCAGCACGTGGAACTACCAATACAACGACATCGGCGAAAAGGAATGGGAGAGCAATCCGAACGGCCTCGTCACCACCTACACCTACGGGCTGGAAGGCCGCCCCGTCGCCATCAGCAACGCCCTCGAATGGACCACGCGCGAATACACGCCCGAGGGCTGGCTTTCCCGCGTCGAATATCCCGCCCGCGCCTTCGATTCGGCCCACGCGGAGAACTACTGGTATGACAACGAGGGGCGGCAGGTCAAGCGCCAGACCATTTCCGGCGCATATTTCAAGCAGGAATACGACGCCCCCGGCCGCCGCACGGCCGCCTATGTCCCCGACGGCTCGACGCTGCCCTACGCCGTCGAGGAATATGTGCTGTCCGAGACGAACCGCTACGATGCGCTGGGCCGCCTCGTCTGGACGCGCGACATCCGCGGGCTGGCCGTCGGCAACACCTACGACGCCATCGGCCAGCTCGTCTGCAAGACCTACCCCGACGGCACGGCCGAGCGCTGGACCTACGACCTCTGGGGCGGGCAGACCAGCTTCACCGACCGCGCCGGAAACGTCGTCAGCAACGAGTTCGACGCCCTGGGCCGCCTGACGCGGACCACCGACGCGCGCGGCTTCGCCACGGCCTACGGCTACGACGACGCCGACCGCCTCGTCGCCGTCACCAACGCCCTGGGCCAGGTCTGGAGCTTCGCGCACGACGCCGAAGGGCACGTCACAAGCGTCACCTATCCCGACGCCTCCGTCGAAACCCGCGCCTACGATGCCGCCGGAAGCCTCGTGCAGGTCGTCCGGGGCGGCGTGACCACCACCTACGCC
Organism: Kiritimatiellia bacterium; assembly: GCA_045627965.1. Classification (GTDB taxonomy): domain Bacteria; phylum Verrucomicrobiota; class Kiritimatiellia; order CAIQIC01; family Lenti-01; genus RGIG3636. The sequence goes on from JAZQOP010000129.1 coordinate 3,775, forward strand.
TACGACGCGCTCGGCAACCAGACCGCCGTGGCCGTGGACGGCGAAACCATCGCCTCCGCCACCTTCGACGCGGCGGGCCGCCAGCTGACCGCCGTCAATGCCGACGGCATTGCCCTCGCGAACACCTGGGATTCCTGGGGCCAGCTCGACGCCCGCGCCTGGCCCGGCGGCCTCCAGGAGACCTTCCAGTATGGCGACCGCGGCCAGACAAACGCCACCGACCGCCTCGGCATCCCCACCCGCACCGTCCGCGACAGCCTCGGGCGCGTCCTCCAGACCATCGACGGCGCCACCAACGCCAACACCGTCGCCTACCTTCCCAACGGCATCAACCAGGTTGCCTTCCTCTGGGACGCCAACAGCAACCGCACGGCCTGGGCCTACGACCTCTATGGCAATGCGACAGGCAAGACCTACGCCGACAACTCCGCCGAGACCTACCAATACGACGCCCTGAGCCGCTTGACCGGCAAGACCGACCCGGCGGGCGTCGCCACCACCTACGCCTACGACGCCGGCGGCAACCTGACCTCCCTCCAATACAGCTCGCTGACGCCCGTCACCTTCGCCTACGATGCCCTCGGACGCCGCACGTCCATGACCGACGCCGTCGGCACCACCGCGTGGACCTACGACTCGCTCGGACGCCTCGCCAGCGAAAGCGGCCCCTTCGGCACGCCCCCCGTCACCGCGGCCTACGACGCGCTGGGGCGCATGACCGGCGTCTCCTTCGGCTCCTATTCGGTCACCTACGCCTGGGACGCCAAGGGTCGCATCGTCGCCGTTTCTGCCCCCGAGGGCGCCTATTCCTTCTCCTACTTCCAGAACGGCATCAAGCGGACGCGCGTCTCCTACCCGAACGGCGTTGCGGAAGCCCGCCAGTATGACACCCTCGCCCGCATGACGAACCTTGCCTTCGGCACGTCCGCCACCACCCTCCTCGCCATCGCCTACGCCTACGACGCCGGCGACCGCCGCACCAGCGAGCGCTGGAGCACCGGCCGCGCCATGGGCTACGCCTACGACCGAGCCCACCAGCTCCTCGGCACCACGTCCCCGGCCCGCGCAAGCGACGACGCCCAATACGCCTACGACCCCGCCGGAAACCCTGTCCGCCGCAAGGAGCTCGGCCTCGCCACCACCTACACCTTCAACAACCTCAACCAGCTTTCCTCCGGCACCTGGAGCGGGGCCCTCACCGTCGTCGGCGAAGCCAACTACGCCCAGGGCACCGTCACCGTCAACAACGTCGCCGCCCAGCTCTACCCCGACCGCACCTTCGAGGCCGCTGGCATCCCCGTCGCCGACGGAACCAACACCCTGACCGCCATCTACCACGGCCCCGCCTTCACCAACACCCAGACCGTCGCCACCAACATGACGACCGTCGTCCTCGCCAACCCCGCCTTCGCCCACGACCCCAACGGCAACCTGACCGCCGACGGCGAGTTCACCTATCAATACGATCTCGCCAACCGCCTCACCAACGTCGTCAACATCGCTACCGGCGCCCGCGTCCTCTCCTGCCGCTACGACGCCCTCGGCCGCCGCGTCGAGGCCATCCGCGCCGACGGCGCCATCGACCGCTACATCTACTTCCCCGGCTCCTTCCTCGTCCTCGCCGTCCTCGACGGGGCGAACAATGTCAAGGAACTCTACACCCGCGGCCCCGACCTCGGTGGCGACCTCGACACTGCCGGCGGCATCGGCGGCCTCCTCGCCTGCACCTTCGCCGCCACGCCCTCCGCCCCCCTCTACTACCATTCCGACCCCATGGGCAACGTCCTGGCCCTAACCGACGCCGCCGGCTCCCTCGACTCCTCCTTCCACTACACCCCTTTCGGACGCCTCTCCTCCCGCCTCGGCCCCCACCTCCCCCGCTTCCTCTTCAGTAGTGAGGAGTTCGACATGGAAGTTTTCCTTTCATATTATGGATATAGATATTTATCACATAAAACAGGGCGCTGGACAACCAGAGATCCACTCGCGTCTGTTCCACTACAATTTGCTTTCCATCAAACTAACAGCAACAAGTTCTTGGGAAATAATCTATATGTGCTGATTGATAATTCACCAACGATGCGCATAGACCCGTATGGGCTTTGTCCAAAATGCCCGAATGGCTCCAAAGTTAGAGTTTCGACGGGGTGGACAGGTTGTCCCCAAGAATATCGAACTAATCAACAAAGATCGAGCATCATAGAGACGAATGGATGCGGCTCAAAAGATTCCGCCTGGGTTCCAGATAGTTTTTTCTGGATAATTGACTTTACGCGCGCTTGCAATGCTCATGATCAGTGTTATGGAACTTGTGGCTCCAATAAAACAATGTGCGACTTCATGTTGGGAGCAGAGATGGCCTTGGAATGCACGCCGCTGATTTTCTTCCCGATACTACATAAAGCATGTCTTGCTCAAGCGGGCATCTATGCCGCAGCCGTTCTTGGCATGGGAGGCGAGGCCTATGAAGATGCGCAGGATGAAAATTGCATCTGGAAAGGTTGCTGTGGGAGAGAATGACAGTGAAGGGAGTGAAGATGAAAAAATGGACATTCATGTTGCTCGGTGTTGCTCTTTTGTCTTGTGGAGTCTGGCTACTGGGGTGTAGCTACGGCAAGATGTTCTTGAAACAGATTTCGAAAGCGATTGGGCCTGCCCTTCCCGAAAAGTGGGCCCGCACCTACCTGCAAGGCAAAGGCGTTCCCGAAGAGGATATCGTGGCCTTGGTGAGAAAGCAGGATTTGGGAGCGGCCCGCTTCCAGAAATTTGCTGAATGCGAGGATGAAAATGTCCGCCACCTGGTGGGGGAGCATCCTTTTGTGCCCATCCCGATTCTGGAGCGTCTGATGGGAGATTCGAATCAGTTTGTGCGTGCAGGGGTGGCAGAGAATCGGAATCTGCCTGAAGAATTTGCCTTGGTCTTGAGCAAGGACAAGGATTTGGATGTTCTGCGCCACCTTGTCAGCAATCCGAGTGTATCGTCGCAAATTATTCTCGACATCCGCGAACGGACTCGACGCCCTTGGTGGAGGGGAGGCGATAACCGTTCATATCCCGGGCTGCTGGATTACGCATGGAATTGGAATTGCCCGGAACCGATCAGACGGGAAATTTTGGAATCGGGGGATAAAAAAGCCATTGAAATGCTGAGTCAGGCGCAAAAATGGAAGCACGATGCCATGCCCGCGCAGGCGCGTAGCTACTTGCAAGGGAGAGGCGTTCTTGAAGAGGAAATCACGGCCTTGGAAAGCGGGCAGGATTTGGGAGAGGGACGCTTTCAGGAATTTGCCGAAAGCGAGGATGAAAATGTTCGCTGTCTAGTGGCAAAGAATCCTTTTGTGCCCATCCCGATTCTGGAGCGTCTGATGGGAGATTCGAATCGGTTTGTGCGTGCAGGGGTGGCGCAGAACCGGTATCTGCCTGAAGCGTTTGCCGTGGTCTTGAGCAAGGACAAGGATTTGGCGGTTTCGGCCGCCCTTGTCGGCAATCCGAGCGTGCCATCCTCTATGATTCTGGACATTCGCGAACGGACTCGACGCCCCTGGTGGAGGGGAGGCGATAACCGTTCATATCCCGGGCTGTGGGATTACGCATGGAATTGGAATTGCCCGGAACCGATTAAACGGGAAATTATGGAATCGGGGAATAAAAAAGCCATTGAAATGCTGGGTTGGGCACAAACATGGAAGCAAGAGGAAGAGAGCGGGGGAAAAAGGGCCAGGCTATTTGAATAGGCGATTTTATGTGGCATTTTTGTCGTTATCTGTCTGCTTTTGGTTTCCTCCCCCCGCGCCCCCTCCTTCCAAATCCCTGGGTCGCCCCTCCCGTAAGCCCCCCTCTCCGGGGGGGGCGAAGGGGGGACAAAAGAGGCAATGGAACCCGAACGGCGTTGCAAAAGCCCGCCAGTATGACACCCTCGCCCGCATGACGAACCTCGCCTTCGGCACGTCCGCCACCACCCTCCTCGCCATCGCCTACGCCTACGACGCCGACGACCGCCGCACCAGCGAGCGCTGGAGCACCGACCGCGCCATGGGCTACGCCTACAACGCCCTCAACCAGCTTGCCTCCGGCACCTGGAGCGGGAGCTTGACCGCCGTCGGCGAAGCCAACTACGCCCAGGGCGCCGTCACCGTCAACAACGTCGCCGCCCAGCTCTACCCCGACCGCACCTTCGAGACCGCCAGCATTCCCGTCGCCGACGGCACCAACACCCTGGCCGCCATCTACCACGGCCCCGCCTTCACCAACACCCAGACCGTAGCCACCAACGTCGTCACCGCCATCCTCGCCGACACCGCCTTCGCCCACGACGCCCTTGGCCGCCGCACCCTCGCCCGCACCGGCACCGACGCCCACGCCTCCGGCACCCGCTGGCACTACGACCCCGCCACCGGCCGCCTCGCCTGGCAGGAAGACCTCGCCGGAAACCGCACCACCTTCGGCTACGACCCCGCCACCGGGCGGCGCACCGCCGTCACCGACGCCCTCTCCAACACCGTCCACACCGCCTACGACCCCCAGGGCCGCGTCACCAACATCTGGGGGGCCACCTATCCCGTCGGCTACGTCTACGACGACTACGGCCGCCTCGCCGCCCTCCACACCTGGCGCGACCCCGACGCCGACCCCGACACCACCCGCTGGCTCTACGACGAAGCCACCGGCCTCCTCACCAACAAGCTCTACGCCGACGGCCTCGGACCTTCCTACCAATACGACGCGCGCGGCAACCTGACCCGCCGCCTCTGGGCCCGCGGCGTCGCCACCGACTACGCCTACGACCCCCTCGGCCAGCTCCTCGCCATCACCTACTCCGACTCCACTCCCGACGTCGCCTACACCTACGACCGCCTCGGACGCCCCCTCACCATCACCGACGTCCTCGGCACCCGCACCAACGTTTATGACGCCCTTACCCTGCTGGAAGAACAGCTCCCCGATGGAACCGTGCTGGCGCGATCCTATGATTTTCTCGGCCGCCCATCCGGCATCGCGCTGGATGCCGACTATGCCGTCGGATACGCCTACGACAACTTCGGTCGTTTCGCCTCTGTTGCGATTTCCAACGGCGTCCAGTTCGACTACTCCTACGTTTCTGATTCTTCCCTGCTCGCTGGGTGGAGCGTGTCGAACGGCGCGGCTGCCGCCTATGCCTACGAGCCGAATCGCGACCTGCGGACGGAGGTGGTCAACACCTTCGACGGCAGCCCGGTTTCGGCCTTCGCCTATGCCTACGACGCCGCCGGGCACCGGACACAACGGGTGGATTCGGGATTGACGACCAACCTGTTCGGATACAACATGAGATCCGAACTGGTGGATGCGATAATGGGAACAAACTTATACGCCTATGTCTACGACCCCATCGGGAACCGCCAGCTGGCAAGCGCCAACGAGGTCACGAACCTCTACCAAGCCAACGAGCTGAACCAATACACCAACATCAACGCGGGAGTCGTCGAGCCCATTTACGACCCTGACGGCAATCTGACCCAACTCGGTCCGTGGACATATAGCTGGGATGGCGAAAACCGGTTGATTTCTGTTTCCTCCAACGGCGTTCCCGTGCTACAAAACCAATGCGATTACATGAGCCGCCGCATCATGAAATCCACCGCCACCCAGACCAACACCTTCCGGTATGACGACTGGAATCTCGTTCGCGAGGAGATTGAGGCCGCAACGTCCTTGTCGCGTTCTTACGTCTGGGGGCTCGATCTGTCGGGAACCCTCCAAGGTGCCGGCGGCGTCGGCGGCCTCCTCCAGTCCAGCTTTTCCGCCACCAACGCCTTCACCTTCTGCGACGCCAATGGAAATATCACCGACCTTGTGGATACCAATGGAGCCGTGGTTGCCCATTACGAATACGACCCCTACGGCAACACCATCGCCCAATCCAGCGACCAGGCGGATGCCAATCCGTTTAGGTTCAGTTCCAAGTATTGGGATGGGGAGACCGGCTTCTACGATTACGGGTACCGATATTACTCGCCAAGCATGGGAAGGTGGATCAATCGCGATCCGATTGAGGAGGAAGGGGGAGGCAATCTATATGCATTTATCAATAATACTCAGATCAATCACACCGATCCATTTGGGCTTGTCGGGACAATCACTGTAACCACGTTCGACCCGTATACGAATGATAGCTGGTTTTGGCATACAAGAGGATGGTGGTTTACTGCAATATGGAAGCCTCCTTCAGGTGGTGACTGGGACAAACCATGCGAATGCAAGCCATGTACGAAGGCCCTCTGGCTACAAAGGGCGAAATGGTCTTTAAGACGCCCATATCTTCCTGATATTGCTGTGGGCATGCATGACGAATGGACGGAAGAAGAAGCTGGAGACTATGGGAATATTTGGGATTGTTCGAGTAGTAATGCCGGGATGGGCGATAGGCCTAGTTTTGGCGTTGCCATTCTTAGCACTGTAAGTTCTTGGCTCTTTGTTGCTAATAGTTATGTCAAATGTGTAGAAGGCAAAGATGCAGGAACCGTATACGGTGGCGTCTGGTGGAGTGCAAGATGGAAACATGACACGGTCTTTGGCTCAGGCCCTCTAATATACTAGTGAGTTGCCTAACACATATCTGTCGTTATGAAGGAATGCGATATATGAAGCTTACAACAATATTTGTCAGAATTGCGTTTATTCTGAATATATGTGCTATTGTGGGTAGCTGTTTCTCGTGGCAGATGCCTTACCGTCTTTCGTCCGTTGCCTATTGCACAATGACCTATACCAATATATGTATCGGATGGCTTCTATTTGCATCGTTAATTCTGGGCATAGTTTCTGTTCTGCTTTTGTGGCGGAGTCGGGGTGCCAAAGCAAATCCAAACAAGCAAACGCATATTTGGGCAGGAATATCTCTTGTTATAACTTTTGCATGGATACTCGTGTGGTCTTTATCTGCAAGTATTCATGCGGTGAACACAGGTTCCAGATAAAGATGTTCTATGATATGAATGAAACAACACATCAACGCGGGTTTCGTCCTGCCACCCTACTGGGACATAAAGGGACAATTAGAAAGCAAGCGAAAAATGGAGAAATCTATCGTTTTTGGGTGAATGAATAGCGGCTTAATTCCAAAGAGAAGAAACGTGAACAGGCCTTTGAATTATCCTCCCCTCAACCAATACACCGCCATCGCCCCCGACACCCCCGCCCTCGCCTACGACCCCGACGGCAACATGACCCGAAACGGCGATTGGACTTACATCTGGGACGCCGAGAACCGGCTCATCGAAGCTCGCCCCGCCACGACCAACCTCGGCTCCTCCCTCGTCCAGTACATGTATGACAACCAGAGCCGCCGCATCGCCCGCCGCGAATTCGTCTGGAGCGACTATCTGGGCGACACGACCTGGCACTACGTCCAAGGGCGCGCCTACCTCTACGACGGCTGGAACCTTCTTCAGGAACGCAAGCCCCCCGCCACCCCCCGCACCCCACACCCCTACATCCCCCAAACCAACCTCTTCTTGACCGGTCACTCCGGGCCCACAGCCGCCGCCTACCTCTGGGGCCTCGATCTCTCCCAAACCCTCCAAGGCGCCGGCGGCATCGGCGGACTCCTCCAGTCCCGCTCTTCCGCCACCAACGCCTTCCCCATCTGCGACGCCAACGGCAACATCACCGAAATCCTCAACGACACTGCCCCCCTTGCCGCCCACTACGAATACGACGCCTACGGCAACACCATCATCCAGACCGACCCCCTCTCCAACGCCTCCCCCTTCCGCTTCAGCTCCAAGCACTACGACGACGCCAGCAAACTCTACTACTACGGGTATAGGTTCTACTCCACAGGGCTGGGACGATGGATAACAAGGGATCCGATTGAAGAATGGGGGGGGATTAACACTTTAAGTTGCGTCAATAATAATCTTATCAATGGTTCAGATGTTCTTGGTGCGGATCGGTATGTGACATGGTTTGACATCGGGAACTTGGGTGGTTCCGGTGGAACACAAATACACGTTGGTGTCGCTGTGGATACATGGGATTGTGGTGATAATCACAAATGGAAAAAGACGGGGCAAGCAACATTTGATTTTTCCATAGACTGGGATGCGGGGTGGTGGAATTATGTTAAGGGAGTTTTTTGGAAAGGCAAAGGACGTATTAAGGAATCGAGTGGCTTGTTGCTTGAACGACCAATTACTGTAAAGTCCACTCCTAGCCAAGATCGGAAAATGTTAGAAATGCTTAGAGAAGAGGCTTTGCACCCGCCCTTCTACAATGGTGTACTCCATCAATGTGTTTTTTGGTCTGTTGGTGCCCTTCAATATGGCATGCAAGAAAAGGGAACTGATGACTGCTGTCACAAGTAGGAGCTTTTTATAGTGTAGCGCTCGCAATCTAGCCCTCTCACCTTCCAACGGAGAAAATAAACCACGAATCTTTAGATTTTTTCTCCATCCTTCATCACTCTCCATCCTCATGACATACCTGTTCACCGATGCGATACAGCTTAAATTGAAACTAAGATGAGAATACTCAAAATCGTATCACTTGCCGTATTGCTGATTTTGTGTGCACATTCGGTCAATATGCTTCATATATGTTATATTCAAGCAAAAATCGTTAATGTGGATACTAATATCCCGTTGTTGACGCGGAAGAACATCGTGAAGATGCTAGATGGGCAATCATCGGGGTGGAAATTAGTGGGAATATTAGCATTCATATCGATTCCCCTCTTCGTTGTTTGTTCAAAACGTAAATAATCTTTGGGAGGAAAGGGAACAGGCAATTAGAAAGCGGCATATATGCTGGGAAATTTGAGTAGGGCGTTGTGGGACAGGCAAATAGTGAACTTTAAAAAGCAGGCCATTTGTACTGACATCTACGACGCCGAAAACCGGCTGGTGAAGGCTTCTCCACGCGTGTTGATCACGGGCAGCCGGATCTATGAGTACGAATACGACTACATGGGTCGCCGCGTGAAGAAAACGGAGAAACGACACACTATGCCCGTGTTCACGTGGACCATGCGGTCGTTCGAATACGACGGATGGAACCTCCTCCGGGAACGCGTGGAGTTCGATGGCGCGGTTTCAACCAACCAATACGTTTGGGGTCTGGACATTTCAGGGAACCTTGGCCGTGGCGCAGGAGTGGGTGGCCTTCTCGTGATGTGGCGTAGTGATTCGGCTGGCACGAGCAATTACTACTATTGCACCGACGGAAACTGCAATATCACCGACATGGTTGAGGGGAGTGAAAACGTCATTGCTCACTACGAGTATTCGCCTTTGGGCGAAACACTCGTGGTAAGCGGTCTGATACCTGCCACCAATTCATGGCGGTTCTCAACGCGATATTACGACACAGAAACCGGGTTGATTATGTATCCCCGCCGGCCATACTCGCCGATTCTCGGGCGTTTCCTCTCCAATGATCCAATATGGGAAACTGGCGGAGAAAATCTTTACGGCTATGCCGACAATAACTCCATTAACCGAGTGGATCCGTTTGGCTTATCATGCTGGAATCCGTTCTCATGGTTTGGAAGTTTAGCAGAAAATGACTGCACCCGCGCGGGCGGCAGTGGTACAGCAGATAAATGTTGCTGCAAAGACAACATCTTTAATCCGAAAGATAAGTGTTGCGAAAACAATCAGATTGTCGACAAGGTCAAAGTCTATGTCATTAATAGAAGCGGGGGACAACGCACAGGCATGACGGGCGGCCACATTGATCTTGTAGTGCCTGGCATAGGTCTCGTCGGCTTCTTTGGTGATGTGGACAATCCAGACGATGGTTCTGGCCGCGGCATTGGGTGGAATATTCCTGGGAATCTGAACATTGGCCAAGAATGGTTGAATGGGATTACACCACGCCCATGGTACACATTGCCTCCAGAAATGTTTTTCAATATTGGCGACGATGCTCAAGGTAATCCAATTTTAAGAGGCAATATTCTTTCCACAATCTGTGAACTCAAAGTCTGTCCGGCTAATGCACGACAAATGGCCACTCGGGCTAACCAAATTGACAATGACCCTGGCCGTTTTCACATTGCGGGCCGAAATTGCTCGACTATGGGGTGCAGTATCCTTGGAGCAGGTGGAGTCATGAGCGGAGGCATTTCCGGAATCGACAATCCCCAGAATCTCATGGATCAATTGCGAGATTCCGGCGCAAATTGCTTTACCGGTTACATCTTCTGGAATTGGCAACGTGATTCGTCTGGTCAGTGGATATTCAACCCCAACGACATCAGAGTACAGGAAGCAGGCCAAGCCCCCGTCGTCCCGACAGGTTCAAGCAGATAGGAGGAAACAGGAATGATAAGAGCGAGTCTCACCGTCCTTCTCTGTTTTGGGCTGTTTGGTTGCTTCTGTTCCGAAAACACAGAATCGAAGGATATGGATAAAATCAAAATACTCCGCTGGTCCGATAGGCATATCAGCATCACAGGCCTCGATCCACTCACCGGTCAACTGATATCCGTCCCATCTTACAAATTAGAGGAAGTTTACCCAATTCTGGTCACAGTTGATAGGTTCAATATTATCCCACCTGGTGATTCAGATTTGTCAGGTGCCTCTAGATGCGAAGTTACTGTTCTGGACGCACCAGCATTCTGTCCCTTTCAGAAAAACGATCATATCGTTATCGTTGGCGCTCCTGATGGAACAACCGCTTGGGTAAGAAAAGGAATCGTAGCGGAGATTATCTTTTTCAAAAAGACAAATACTTTTGCAGATTTCATCATGTCAAGCATCGAAGTAAGGGGACAGGGCCCTGAAGGGAATCAGGATAAGAACTCTTCAAAGAAACTTCCCTGAATAATGGCTAAAATTTGAATTGGCGATGAGGCTGAGACAGAGGGTATATTTTGTGCTGGCGGCGGTTGTGCTGGCGGCGGTGGGGGGAGTCGGATCGGAGCCATGTCGTTCTGTGTGCCAAGGAGTTGGG
>JAZQOP010000130.1:0-3013 GCA_045627965.1 Kiritimatiellia bacterium
CTCGACCTCTACGTCGAAGGCAAGCGCATCGGCCACCTCGGCCTCCTCAAGCCCGAGATCGCCCGCCACTGGCGCATCGCCGCGCCCGTCGCCGTCCTCGAGACCGCCCTGGCGCCCCTCCTCCGCGTCCCTGCCGCCCGCCGCAACCTCGTCCCCCCGCCCGCCTACCCCTCCACCCGCCGCGACATCGCCCTCATCGTCGACGCCTCCGTCCGCCACGAACAGGTCCTCAAGATCGCCCGCAAGGCGGCCCCCCCCGAACTGGAATCCATCGAGCTCTTCGACATCTTCCAGGGCAAGTCCCTGGGCGCCGGCAAGAAGTCCATGGCCTACGCCTTCACCTACCGCTCCCCCAAGGGCACCCTCACCGACGCCCAGGCCAACGCCTTCCAGCAGCGCATCACCGACGCCCTCCTCTCCGCCCTCCCCGCCACCCTCCGCCAGTAGCCCCCGCCGCCCGCCCCACAGGCGAAGCGGCCCCCCTTGCGTTTTCCGTGTTGCCACGCGCCCGCGGCGCGCGTATAGTCCCGCGCGTCGTCAGGCGGCCCCCAGGGCGCGCCCCCCATCCCATCCCGAAAGGTTCCCACATGATCCAGACCAAGCAAGTTGAAGAAATGTGCTGCGTCCACCAGATGCGCCATCACGGCTGCGCCCCCATCCCCGAGGAAGGGAAGTGGGTCAAGGCCACCCAGGTTTCCGACATCTCCGGCCTCACCCACGGCGTGGGCTGGTGCGCCCCCCAGCAGGGCGCCTGCAAGCTCACCCTCAACGTCAAGAACGGCATCATCCAGGAAGCCCTCGTCGAGACCCTCGGCTGCTCCGGCATGACCCATTCCGCCGCCATGGCCTCCGAAATCCTGCCTGGCAAGACGCTCCTCGAGGCCCTCAACACCGACCTCGTCTGCGACGCCATCAACACCGCCATGCGCGAGCTCTTCCTCCAGATCGTCTACGGCCGCACCCAGTCCGCCTTCTCCGAGGGCGGCCTGCCCATCGGCGCGGGCCTCGAAGACCTCGGCAAGGGCCTCCGCTCCCAGGTCGGCACCATGTACGGCACCCTCGCCAAGGGCCCCCGCTACCTCGAAATGGCCGAAGGCTACGTCAAGCAGATCTTCCTCGACGCCAACGACGAGGTCTGCGGCTACGAGTTCGTCAAGATCGGCCCCATGATGGACCTCATCAAGAAGGGCGTCGACGCCAACGAAGCCCTCGCCAAGTCCACCGGCAAGTACGGCCGCACCCTCCCCGAGGACGGCGCCGTCAAGGCCATCGACCCCCGCAACGCCTAACCAAAGGACATCCCCATGGCACTTTTCGAATCCTACGACCGCCGCGAACCCCAGATCCTCGCCGTCCTCCAGAAGTACGGCATCTCCTCCATCGAGGAATGCCGCGACATCTGCAAGGCCAAGGGCTTCGACCCCTACGAAATCACCGAGAACATCCAGAAGATCTGCTTCGAGAACGCCAAGTGGGCCTACACCGTCGGCGCCGCCATCGCCCTCAAGAAGGGCTGCGTCAAGGCCGCCGACGCCGCCGAAGCCATCGGCGAAGGCCTCCAGGCCTTCTGCATCCCGGGCTCCGTCGCCGACGACCGCAAGGTCGGCCTCGGCCACGGCAACCTCGGCGCCATGCTCCTCCGCGAAGAAACCAAGTGCTTCTGCTTCCTCGCCGGCCACGAGTCCTTCGCCGCCGCCGAGGGCGCCATCGGCATCGCCATGAAGGCCAACAAGGTCCGCGCCACGCCCCTCCAGGTCTGCCTCAACGGCCTCGGCAAGGACGCCGCCTACATCATCTCCCGCATCAACGGCTTCACCTACGTCCAGACGAAGTTCGACTACTTCACCGGCAAGCTCGAGATCGTCAAGGAGACCCCCTTCTCCACCGGCCTCCGCTCCAAGGTCCGCTGCTACGGCGCCGACGACGTCCGCGAAGGCGTCGCCATCATGTGGCACGAAAACGTCGACGTCTCCATCACCGGCAACTCCACCAACCCCACCCGCTTCCAGCACCCAGTCGCCGGCACCTACAAGAAGGAATGCGTCGCCAAGGGCAAGAAGTACTTCTCCGTCGCCTCCGGCGGCGGCACCGGCCGCACCCTCCACCCCGACAACATGGCCGCCGGCCCTGCCTCCTACGGCATGACCGACACCATGGGCCGCATGCACTCCGACGCCCAGTTCGCCGGCTCCTCCTCCGTCCCGGCGCACGTCGAGATGATGGGCCTCATCGGCATGGGCAACAACCCCATGGTCGGCGCCACCGTCGCCATCGCCGTCGCCGTCGAGGAAGCCTCCAAGTAGCCCCCGGCCCATACGGCCAACGCGGCGCGCCCACCGGCGCGCCGCCTTTTTTTGCCCCCGAAACACGTTTCCATTGTGTGGAAAATGTGCCGAAACACGCTTCCATTCAATGGAACCAGGTTTCCAATGTTAGCCTCGGCTAACATCCGCCTTGGGTACCGCCCCGGGCGTACACGCCCGGGCCTCCCCTCAATCCTCCGCCGAGCCGCCCCCCCGTTCCCGCACCATCGCCGGACGCAGGCCGGCCCCCGGATGCCTCGGAGTCGTCCGCGCCTCCATCGCCCGCGACTCCTGCCAGCCCGTGAACGCAAACCGCCAGCCGGCCGGCGCACGGACCCGCTCGTTCAGGCGGGCGCAAAACGCCTCCGCATCCTCCTCCGTGATCCCCCAGATCGGATCATACGGATAAAAGCACCCCTCCAGCGCCTCCGGCAGCCCCCCCGACACCTCCTCGTATTGCGACTGCGTCACGTCGTAGATCGCCAGCAGCTCCTCCCCCGCCCCTTCCGCCCGGAAGCACATCGGCGGCTCCATCCACCACACCAGGAAGCTCCCGTCCTCCTGGAATTCCTGCGCCTGGCGCGACATCGCCTCGAGCGTCTCCATCGGCACCTCCACCCACCCCTCCTCCGCCGGGCACTCCCGGTCCCCCATCGCCTTCGCCAGGAAGTCGGGGGGCCAGCGGGCTTTGGAAGACAACAGGGCAATCC
>JAZQOP010000131.1:0-7921 GCA_045627965.1 Kiritimatiellia bacterium
CCCCCTTCGGCCAGCTCTCCGCGCGCACCGGCCCCCTCCTCCCCCGCCACCTCTTCTCCTCCAAGGAGTTCGACCGCTCTGTCTCTCTCCACTATTATGGATATCGTTACTACACGCCCTCGCTCGGACGCTGGTTGACAAGGGATCCATTGGGGGAACGGGCAAGCATGCCCCTGTATCAAGCTTTGAAAAACTGCGGCCTTCGGTGGGTGGATAGCTGGGGATTATGGAACGATGGGACACATGGACGCCCCGATGCTTCCCAGTATGAACAGGGGCATAGTGACTTCCCGGGCCATGAAATCTTCGATTATACTTTGGAGGATTATGGATGGTCTAATCCATTCAATCCAGCCTCTACATGGAGACATTTTCGCTCGCTGGACGCAAGCGAAGAAGATTTGAAGGACGCGGTTGTCGCGTGCGATCCTGACGCGTTTGCCCGATTTGTCCACCAAATGCAGGACTTTTTTGCCCATTATGGGCAGGGGTATAGATGGTGGAAAGGTGGGCATGCCGTCTCGTCGGTAATAGCTTCCGTTCAAAGGAGCCAGGGTTACGGTCCCGCCCGGCCAGATAATCCCGTGGATTTCGGGGAGGCTTACAAGGCAGCCGCCGAGCGCACGGAGACATGGGTGAAAAAATGGAAAGGTTGTTGTTGCCGGGATGGGAATCAATGGCACCAAAAGCCGCTTAGGGATGATGAATACTGTAACACCCCTCCGGAAAATCCCTACGGCGAGACCGCCCCGCCGCCCACTCCTGAACCGGGGAGGCTTGAAAAGGAACGTGAAAAGCTGATGAATGCGCCTAAATACTTGCCAGATGGCTCGATCAACTGGGAGGTTCCTGTCATCTGGTAGCTGCGGGTGTTCCCATAGGAGAGGTACGATGAGAAAGTGGATAAAGTTTTGTGTCGCCTTGGGGCTTTCGACCACGGCATACGCGATGCCATGGACCCGGCAAGCGACGGAATCGCCGTCTTCACGGTGGCAGGACTTGCCATTGCTCGTGGTGGACAACGAGGAGCATCCGGATAAAGATGTTTTTGGGCTTGAGGCTGCCTGGGCCCTGATCATTCCAATTCCCGAGAGAGTGGTGCTGCTGCCCGTGGTGGAGAATTACCAGTGGCAGGGGGAACGCCTTCCTTTGGCTGTCGTGGATCCCATCGTTTTCGACAACCCAGGGACAGAGGGACTGTGCGACATGTTCGCCTCGCTGGAAACAAACGGGCAAAAGGTCGTGCAGTGTTTCCTGCTGGCGAAAGGTCATGCTCCTGATATTGTTACACCCGCCCCAATCACCTACTACATGCAGACTCGTTCCTTTGGAAACCGTCCTTATTTCGCGTATGGACTGTGGAGGGTGTCTTGGGAGCGCTGGGAGGGAGTTCGGCGAGACCTTGAAGCCGAATTGGACAATGCCACCTTGACACAGACGCAAGGCTTTACGCTTTACTATTCCGAGCTTGACCGTCAGATTGCAACGACAAACTTGTTGGCAGGTGGCGGCTTTTCCTTACGAACATGGTATGGCCTTAACGATGGGGAGATGCTGAGTAGCAACAATGAGGTGACGCTGAGTTACTTTGAAGCTGGCACGGTATTTTCCATTTGTCTCACGGAACAAGGACGACGGACGTTGCGAGGGGAATTGCTGGCGGAGGAATCGCACGAGTCGTTCCAGGCAGCCGAAGCACGGGCACGGGAGATCCGACGGGCGGCGGAGGCAAAGGATGCCGCGGAAAAGGCGCAACGCGAACAGGCCATGTTGCAGCGCATGCACGAAGCGGTCGCGGCCGCACCGAAAGTCCCCGACGGGAAGACAGCAGGCGAAAAATGTGTCATCAAGTTGCCAGGAGGGGCTTCGATGACGATGGTGTGGTGCCCTCCGGGAAGCTTCTGGATGGGGAGCCCGGAGGAGGAAGATGGACGGAGGGACAATGAGACGCGCCATTACGTGACGCTGACGCGCGGCTTCTGGATGGCGGAAACGGAAGTGACGCAGATGCAATGGGAGAGCGTGATGGGTTCTAATCCATCACGCGATCGCGGCCGCAATCTGCCCGTGGATGTCATCAGTTGGTTCGCGGCCTGTGAGTTCTGTTGCAAGGTGGGGCAGGGTTTCCAGCTCCCTACGGAAGCCCAGTGGAAATATGCCTGCCGAGCAGGGAGTGAAGGGCCCTATGCCGGAACGGGGGACCTCGGCGAAATGGGGTGGTTTGGCGAAAATAGCAAAACGAGGAGATTTTTGGGCGGAACATTTTGGGGCGAGTGCAAAAAGCATAGGCATCCAGTCGGACAAAAGGCCCCGAATGCTTGGGGCTTGCGCGACATGCACGGGAATGTACGAGAGTGGTGTGAAGATATTTATGGCGCATATGCGAACGGAGAAACTGCAGACCCGACAGGGGCGGGGACTGGCGAACGACGTGTCGTCCGCGACGGAGATTATTACAGCTATCCAGAAGAATGCCGCTCTGCACGCCGCTCCGGTTGCTGCGCCCATAGGAGGTATTATTCGGTCGGTTTTCGCCCGGTGATCGTCGGCGGGGGGGCTTCCGAGGGGGCGCCCGCAGAAAAAACATCCTCTCAAGCCTGGGATTCCCCTGTCCGCTGGTAGTGATGGCCCGGTCATGCACACGGACATCCGTTCCGACGGCACCGTCGACCGCTACGTCTACTTCCCCGGCTCCTTCCTCGTCCTCGCCGTCTTGGACGAAAACAACGCCCCCAAGGAACTCTACACCCGCGGCCCCGACCTTTCCGGCACCCTCTCCGCCGCCGGCGGCATCGGCGGCATCCTCGCCTGCACCTACGCCACCGGCCCCGTCCTCTACCACCACGCCGACCTCATGGGCAACATCATCGCCCTCACCGACCCCTCCGGCTCCGTCGCCTCCACCTTCCGCTACACCCCCTTCGGCCAAATTGCTGGGCAAACAGGCGTGCTAGTTCCCCGTTGTCTTTGGGCATCCAAAGAAGTGGATAAATCGATAGGAATTATATATTATGGATATCGCTATTATTTGCCCTGCCTAGGCCGCTGGATGACTAGAGACGTATTGGGGGAGCAACAACTTGTCCATAGATATGAGTTTGTTTTCAATACCCCTTTGGACTTTCTGGATGCCTATGGGCTAGAGGGTGAAAAAATATTCGGGCATGATTACAAGCACTATTTGGAAAATATCGTCAGAAATAGGATTCGAGAATATGTGTATAACAATACGGCCGAGGATGATCCCGGCCGTGAGTTGGCGATAGAATTGATGGAATATTATGTTTTTGGTGGTGATTCATATGAATCACAAAAAAGGGAATGGAAAGAACTATTGCAAGGCCAGAAGGAATTGAATCAAGCATTGGCCGAGAAAATGTTGAGCAAGGCCAGGGAGATTTGTTATGGGAGTGCACAGCAAGGAAGCGTTAGAGACAATATTGGGAAGGTGCAGTTGGAGGAACTCGCATCCCTTCGGCTTACCCTGTATGGCTCCCATTGCATTGATATCGAAGGAGTATTTTACGCACGAAACTTAGGGACGTCTTGTTGCGAGGTGGAGTTTTCCGACATCAAATACACATGGATCGACAAGGGGGATTTGCATGTCGGTAAAAGCACGGAATTGACAGGTGGACAGGTCGTTCAGGACGAAAGTTTTTCCCGGATCGCAAGCATGTTGTCTTTGATGTTTCCCAGCACAGGCCCATTTGATATAAGTATATCATGGATAGATAGTTCTGTCTGGTGTGTCGATTGTGAGTTGGGATTAGTCGCACATCAATCAGGTTGGCCAAATTTCAAGTGACAATGCTGTCCAACGAAAAGATGCCCAAATACTACGTCTGAAAAAAGGAGGAGTGAATGCTGATCATTTTCATTTGTCGTACTTTGTTGCTCTCCTTTGCTTTCATGGGGTGTTCCTGGGGAAACCGAGATGGGAATGTTCCTGCTGAAAAGGGTCATGCCGTTTATCGGACAAAAACAGATTGGATAGTCGACAGGGATCACCAGCTGGATTATCCCATCGGGGTGGATACGGTGGCGTGGTGGGAAAAGGGACGATATGAAATTGTTTACGATGCCTTGTATGATAACTCTTTGAAATGGCCCGACTATGTTTTGATGGATGGGGTAGAGGGATATTTTCGAGAGGATGGCAAAATATTCTTTTGGGGAAACGGGCAATATGGGGTTTTGGATTTGGACAATGATGTTTTTTCTTTGTGTTCCGAGAATGAAATTCCTAAAGACTACAGGACACAAGGCTGCAGGATCCCGCCATTTACTCCAGTCCCGCCTAAACAAATGTCCCAATGACCATCCTCGGAACCAACACGTTGGCCGGTCGGTTACAGGACCTTGCCGGACGCACTGCGTCCGCCATCTCCACCGTCACCATCGCCAACAGCACCTGCACTCCTGACGCCACCTTCACCTACCAGTACGACACCGCCAGCCAGCTCACCAACGTCATCCGCAAGGCGGACGGCGCACGCATCCTGTCCTGCCGCTACGACGCCCTCGGCCGCCGCGTCGAAGCCATCCGTTCCGACGGCGCCGTCGACCGCTACGTCTACTTCCCCGGCTCCTTCCTCGTCCTTGCCGTCCTCGACGAAAACAACGCCCCCAAGGAACTCTACACCCGCGGCCCCGACCTTTCCGGCACCCTCTCCGGCGCCGGCGGCATCGGCGGCATCCTCGCCTGCACCTACGCCACCGGCCCCGTCCTCTACCACCACGCCGACCTCATGGGCAACATCATCGCCCTCACCGACCCCTCCGGCTTCGTCGCCTCCACCTTCCGCTACACCCCCTTCGGCCAGCTCTCCGCGCGCACCCGGCATCGGCCTCGGTGGCGTCCGAGATGGCGCGCCTAGGCGCCGCCGGTCGCTTTGCCTGGCGGGGGGCCTCGGTGCGCCTGGCCGCGTGGCGGCTTCTGCCGCGGGCGGAGGGCGGCTTGCACGGGGAGTTGGGCCGGTCCCGGTGCCGGGGGCCATTTTTCGGTTTGGGGCATGAGGGAGGCTTATTTTGGGCGTGGAAAGGCGGAATATAGGATTGCGCGTGGGCGCGCGCGCGTGTAGGATATCGAGACACATTTGAAGGAAACAGGTTATGAGCAGCAAGAAAAGCGGGAAAGGCCATTCGGAGACCGAGAAGGACCAGGAGTTCTCGAACGAGTCGATCGAGGTCCAGGAGCAGCGGATCAACCACGTCAACATCGAAGAGGAGATGCGGCGGGCCTACATCGACTATTCGATGAGCGTCATCGTGGGCCGGGCGCTGCCGGATGCGCGGGACGGGCTGAAGCCTTGCAACCGGCGCATCCTGTTCGCGATGAAGTCGGGCGGCTTCCTGAAGAACCGGCCGTTCGTGAAGTGCGCGACGGTCGTCGGCGACGTGCTGGGGCATTACCATCCGCACGGGGACAGTTCGGTCTATGACGCGCTCGTCCGGATGGCGCAGGATTTTTCGATGAGGTATCCGCTCATCGACAAGCAGGGGAACTTCGGCAGCATCGACGGGGATCCGCCGGCCGCGTACCGATACACGGAATGCCGCCTGGAGAAGACGTCCGAGGAAATGCTGGCGGACATCGAGAAGGACACGGTGCCGATGCAGCCGACCTTCGACGAGAAGCGCCTGGAGCCGGCGGTGCTGCCGTCGCGCTTCCCGAACCTGCTGGTGAACGGCTCGACGGGCATCGCGGTGGGCATGGCGACGAACATTCCGCCGCACAACCTCGGGGAGGTCATCGACGGGACGGTCTACCTGATCGACCATCCCGAGGCGACCGTTCCCGAGCTGATGCAATACATCAAGGGGCCCGACTTTCCGACGGCGGGCATCATTTGCGGGCTGAGCGCCATCCGCAAGGCCTACGAGACGGGGCGCGGGCACCTGACGGTCCGCGGACGCGCCACGGTCGAGGACTGGGAGAACGGGCGCGAGCGCATCATCGTCACGGAGATTCCGTACGGGGTGAACAAGGCGCAGCTGATCGAGCAGATTGCCGACCTGGTGCGCGACAAGCGCATCGAGGGCATCTCGGACCTGCGCGACGAGAGCGACAAGGACGGCATCCGGGTCGTCATCGAGCTCAAACGCGGCGAGATGGGGCAGATCGTGCTGAACAACCTCTACAAGCACACGCAGCTGTCGGTGACGTTCGGCGTGATCATGCTGGCGATCGACCACGGGCGGCCGCGCATCATGAACCTCAAGGAGGTGCTGAAGTGCTTTGTCGACCACCGGTTCGACGTGCTGACGCGGCGGACGAAGTTCGAGCTGAAGGAGGCGCAGGCGCGGGCGCACATCCTTGAAGGGCTGCTGCTGGCGCTGGAGCACCTCGACGACGTGGTGCGGATCATCCGCGAAAGCCGAAACCGCGACGATGCGCGCGTCCAGCTGATCGCGACGTTCGGGTTCTCCGAGATCCAGGCCAACGCGATCCTCGACATGCGCCTCTACCAGCTGACGGGCCTGGGGCGCGAGACGCTTGAAGCCGAATACAAGGCGCTGCAGGAGCGGATCGCCTATCTGCAGTCGCTGCTGGCGGACGATGCGCTGCTCTACGGGGTGATGAAGGACGAGCTGCTGGCCGTCCGGACCGGCTATGCCGATCCGCGCCGTACGGAGCTGACCATCGCCGAGGTCGAGATGAACATGGAGGACCTCATCGCCGACGAGGACTGCGTCGTCTCGATCTCGCACGGCGGCTACCTCAAGCGGACGCCGACGAGCGAATATCGCGAGCAGCGCCGCGGCGGCAAGGGGCTCCACGGCATGGACACGAAGGACGAGGACTACGTCGAGCACGTCTTCAACTGCTCCGCGCACGACTGGATGCTCTTCTTCACCGAGCTTGGGCGGATGTACTTCAAGAAGGCCTACGAGATTCCCGAGGGGTCGCGCACGTCGAAGGGCAAGGCGCTCGTCAACTGGCTGAACATTTCGGCCGTCGAGAAGATCGCCGCCATCATTCCGGTCCGCGGCTTCGACCCCGACAAGTACGTCCTGTTCGCGACGGAGCGCGGCGTGGTCAAGAAGACCCCGCTTTCCGCGTTCCGCAACGTCCGCGCCAAGGGGCTGATCGCCATCCACGTCGACGACGGCGACCGCGTCATCGGCGTCGAGGTCACCGGCGGCGAGGACGACGTGATGCTTGTGACGCGCGACGGCATCGGCATCCGCTTCCACGAGACCGAGGCCCGCAAGATGGGCCGCGCCTCCCGCGGTGTCCGCGGCATCCGCCTGCGCGACGGCGACGTTGTCGAGGCCATCCGCATCATCAAGCCCGATACGCGGTTGCTGACCGTCATGGAGAAGGGCGTCGGCAAGCGGTCCGACTTCGACGACTACCGTGTGACCCACCGCGGCGGCAGCGGCATCATCGCGGCCGGCGTCACGGAAAAGACGGGCGCCCTGGTGACGGCCCTGAGCGTCCGCGACGACGACACCATCATGATCGTCACGAAGGGCGGGACGATGATCCGCATGCCGGTCGAGACCGTCCGCGTGACGGGGCGCAACGCCCAGGGGGTCAAGCTGATCGACCTCGAGGGCGACGACGTCGTCATGTCCGCCACGCTTGTAGAGGCCGAGTCCGACGCTCCCATCGGCGATGCGGCCAACGCCGCCGACGAGTCCGCGGCCGACCAGCCCGATGTCGAGCCCCCCGAGGAGGCGGATGTCGGCGCCGAGGACGCGCCGGCGGACGAGTAGGGCAAGGACAGGCATGTCCTAGGCGGGCGCCGTCGCCGGACGGCGCCCGCTTTCATTCGACGGGATTGCGCGGCCGCAGTTGTTGTCGAAAGCGGCCCGCTCGGAGAGCGGGCCCTACCAGAGCTAGTGGTTAGTGATGAGTGGTTAGAGGGCGGCCTAAAGCCCGCCAGGGGGCGATGACGGGGGATATTCGGGT
>JAZQOP010000132.1:0-4881 GCA_045627965.1 Kiritimatiellia bacterium
CCGCGCCCCGCGTCCCTCCCCGCCCCCGCCCCCCCCTCCCCCCCCCCCCGTCCGCTCCGCCAACTCTGGCGCCCCAGCGCAGGCCGCCGGGGCCCAAAATTTCGCCTCGGCGGGGTTTGGGCTTGAACGGGAGGGAGGCGGATGGCATAGTTCGGGAAGTCCTCTATTAACAAAAGGCATCCCATGAAATTCAAGGTCGAAAAAGAGCAGATGAACAGCGCGCTGGCCCAGGTCCAGGCCGTCATCAATCCCAAGAACCCCCTCCCGCTCCTCCAGAACGTCCTCGTCGAGGCCAAGGCCGGGAAGCTGGACTTCCGGGCCACCGACATGGACATGACGCTCTGCACGACCATCGACGCCGACATCGAGGAGGAAGGCGTCACCACCATGCCCGCCAAGCGCATCCTGGTCGTCTTCAAGGAGCTCCGGGGCGACGCGGCGGACGTCGTCGTCAACGACGAGCACAAGGCCTTCATCAAGTCCGGCGCCGCCTCCTTCCGGCTCCACGGCATGCCCGCGGAGGACTACCCCGAACTGCCCGACCTCGGCGCCGACGTCGTCAGCTTCGCCCTCCCCCAGGCCACCCTCAAGACGATGCTCCGCCGCGTCTCCTACGCCGCGATGGACGACGCCAGCCGCCCCATCCTCTCCTCCGTCCTCCTCTCCTGTGCCGACGGCACCCTGGCCGCCGTCGCCACCGACTCCCGCCGCCTCGCCCTCGTCGAAACCCCCCTCGACGACGCCCCCGCCGCCGCCGTCGACCTCATCATCCCCCTCAAGGCCGTCAACGAGCTCCTGCGCATCCTGGACGACGAAGGCACCGTCGACATCCGCGCCTCCGCACGCCAGGCCTCCTTCGCCTTCGGCTCCTTCACCCTCGTCACCAAGCTGATGGAAGGCAAGTATCCGAACTTCCGCCAGGTCATCCCCCACCGCGACAACGCCTTCCGCGTCACCGTCGACCGCGAGGAGTTCCTCTCCGCCCTCCGCCGCACCTCCCAGCTCGTCATCGACAAGATTTCCGGCATCAACCTGAACATCTCCGCCGACAAGGTCGAAATCGTCGCCCAGGAGGCCGAGATCGGCGAAGGCCGCGACGTCATCGCCGCGCGCTACGAAGGCTCCGACCTCTCCATCTCCTTCAACCCCGCCTTCCTCATGGACGCCCTCAAGGTCCTGACCGAGGACGAGGTCTACCTGGAGCTGGTCGACGACATGTCCCCCGGCATCATGGGCTGCGCCTCCAGCTTCAAGTATGTCATCATGCCCATCCGCCTCAGCTAAGGAGCGGCCCGCATGCCACGCAAAAAGGCCGCTCCATCCAGGGGCGGCCTTGCTGTTTGAGAAAAATGATTGGTTGCCCGACAAGGATTTGAACCTTGACTAACAGATCCAGAGTCTGCTGTGCTACCATTACACCATCGGGCAGTGTCGTGGAACGGGACGAAACTCTACTCGGAAACAGGCGGATGTCAAGCCCGCATGAAAAACTTTTTTGAGGACAAGGCAGGAACGGCAAAATGAGCGATTTCCGCAAGGACGAGGTGGCCCTCCTTTGGGACGTAAGCGAGCTGGTCGGGCTCTTCGACACCGGCCACGGCCTGGACGCCTTCCTGGCGCAGGCCGTCTCCAAGATCGCCTGGCACATGCGCGCCGCGGTCTGCTCGATCTACCTCTACGACCCCGCCACCGGCGACCTCCTCCTCCGCGCCAACCAGGGCCTCGCCCCCGAGGCCGTCGGCGTCGTCCGCCTCCGCCTCGACACCTCCCTCACCGGCCTCGCCCTCCAGGAGCGCCGCCCCATCCGCGAAGCCCGCGCCAAGGACAACCCCCGCTTCCTCCCCATGCCCCGCCTGAAGGAGGAGAAATACCTCTCCTTCCTCGCCGTCCCCATCCTCCGCCACATGCGCCCCGTCGGCGTCATCGTCCTCCAGGACCCCCAGTGGGACTACTTCACCCTGAACGACGAGCGCGCACTCCAGGTCATCGCCGCGCAGCTCGGCGGCGTCATCGAAAACGCGGCCCTCTTCCTCCAGCTCAAGGGCGGCCAGGACGCCCCCGCCGCCGAAACCGTCGAGGAAAACGGCTTCGGCCCCGGCACCCATACCGTCCAGGGCCAGGGCGCCGCCGGACACGTCGCCATCGGCCTCTCCACCCGCATCGGCCACTACCTCCTCCAGGCCGACGGAGACGACGCGCCCCCCCCCTGCGACGCCCCCCTCGGCCTGGACGAGTTCGACCAGGCCATGGCCGCCACCGACGCCCAGCTCATCGACCTCCAGCGCAACCTCGAGGACAAGCTCCACGACGCCGCCTCCATGATCTTCGGCGCACACGTCCTCATGCTCCGCGACGAAGCCTTCTCCGGCAAGATCCGCGACCGCATCCGCGACGGCGAGGACGCCTACCGCGCCGCCCGCAAGGAAATCCGCGCCTACAAGGAAATGCTCCAACGCTCCGGCACCCAGCTGCTCCGCGAAAAGGTCCTCGACGTCGAAGACCTCGGCCACCGCCTCCTGAGCAACCTCGCCGCCGTCGCGCAGGGCTGCGACGGCGCCGCCGACGCCCCCGACTACCGCGGACGCATCGTCATTGCCAAGGAGCTCCTCCCCTCCGACATCCTCAAGCTCTCCGCCGAGGGCGCCGAAGCCCTCATCCTGCTCTCCGGCGGCCAGCACAGCCACGTCGCCATCCTCGCCAAGGCCCTCCGCCTCCCCCTCGTCATCGCCCAGGACGAACGCCTCCTCCACATCCCCGAGCGGACCCTCCTCATGCTCGACGGCCAGAACGGCCTCATCATCGTCCGCCCCGGCGAGGAGGCCGAGCTCGCCGCCCGCGAAATGCTCCGCCAGCAGGCCCTCGTCGAGCGCAACGGCATCGCCACCCGCGAAAAGACCCTCACCAAGGACGGCGCCCGCATCGCCCTCTGCGCCAACCTCAACCTCGTCAGCGAGCTTGACTTCGCGCGCAAGGTCCACGCGGAAGGCGTCGGCCTCTACCGCACCGAATTCCCCTTCATCGTCCGCTCCTCCTTCCCCTCCGAGGAGGAGCAATACCTCTTCTACCGCGCCGCCCTCGAGCAGATGCAGGACCGCCCCGTCGTCTTCCGCACCCTCGACGTCGGCGGCGACAAGGCCCTATCCTACTTCCCCGTCCAGCACGAGGAAAACCCCGTCCTCGGCCTCCGCGCCCTCCGCTTCTCCTTCCGCAACCCCGCCATCTTCAAGGCCCAGGTCCGCGCCCTCCTCCGCGCCGCCCACGGCTCCGCCCAGGCCCGCATCATGTTCCCCATGGTTGCCTCCCTCGACGAGTTCCTCGGCGCCCGCGACATCGCCTACGCCTGCTATCGCGACCTCGAACGCGAAAACATCCCCGCACGCCTCCCCGCCCTCGGCATCATGGTCGAGCTCCCCGCCACCGTCTGGGTCGTCGAGGACCTCGCCCGCGAGGCCGACTTCCTTTCCATCGGCTCGAACGACCTCATCCAGTACCTCCTGGCCGTCGACCGCACCAACGAGGCCGTCGCCGACTTCTACGCCCCCCACCACCCCGCCGTCCTCCGCTGCCTCGCACGCATCGTCGCCGCCGCCGACAAGGCCGGAAAGCCCGTCTCCCTCTGCGGCGACCTCGCCACCGACCCCAAAATGCTCCCCTTCCTCCTCGGCATCGGCCTCAAGACCCTTTCGATGGACCCCACGGCCATCCCCCGCATCCAGAACCTCGTCGAGAAGATCGACCTCCGCCTCGCACGCCAGCAGGCCGCCCGCATGCTCGAGTTCGGCCGCGTCTCGGAAGTCGAGGAATATCTCTCCAAGACGGCACAGGTCGTGGCAGCGACCGATGGAAGGCAAGGCGCAACATGACCATGCAATTCGATTGGAACGACTGGACCGAGGCCCTCTTCGCCAAGGCCCTCCAGGACGACATCGGCACCGGCGACCTGACCAGCCTGGCCCTCGTCGACGCCTCCGCCACCGCCCGCGCCGCCATCCGCGCACGCGAACCGCTCGTCGTCTGCGGCGGCGGCCTCGCCGCGCGCATCTTCCGCCTCGCCGACCCGGCCATCCGCGCCGAGGTCCTCGTCCCCGACGGCGGCACGGCCGCCCCCGGGGCCCCCGTCCTCCGCGTCGAGGGCCCCGCACGCGGCGTCCTTGCCGGCGAGCGCACCGCCCTGAACGTCATGCAGCGCCTTTCCGGCATCGCCACCGCCGTCGCCGCCCTCGTCGCCCGCCTCGCCCCCTACGGCACCCGGCTCCTCGACACCCGCAAGACCCTCCCCGGCTGGCGCCACCTCGACAAATACGCCGTCGCATGCGGCGGCGGCGTCAACCACCGCATGGGCCTCTACGACGCCATCCTCGTCAAGGACAACCACCTCGCCTTCTGGACCGGCCGCCGCAAGGGCACCCTCGCCGACGCCGTCCGCGAAGCCCGCCAAAAATATCCCGGCGTCAAGCTCGAGATCGAAGTCGACACCCTCGACCAGCTCCGCGACGCCCTCCAGGGCCGCCCCGACTGGGTCCTCCTCGACAACATGCCCCCCGCCACCATCGCCGAAGCCGTCCGCCTCTGCCAGGGCATCTGCCAGACCGAAGCCTCCGGCGGCATCACCGCCGACACCGCCGAAGCCTACGCCGCCGCCGGCGTCGACGCCATCTCCATCGGCGCCCTCACCCACTCCCCCCGCGCCGCCGACCTCGGCCACGATTTTGAAACCACCACCCCCTAAAACCCCCTGTCACCCCAAGGAACACCATGAAAAAGCCCCTCGCCCTCCTCGCCACCCTCGCCGCCACCATCCTCCTCGCCGCCCCGGCCAAGGTCGCCATCGCCGTCGACGACGTCGACCCCTTCGACCTCTCCGCCTTCGCCGCCCCCGAA
>JAZQOP010000133.1:0-12941 GCA_045627965.1 Kiritimatiellia bacterium
CCCGGCCGGGGCGGCGGGGGGGGGGGCGGCATCCCGCATCGCCAGGAGGGCGTCGTAGTCCGGGAGGGCTTCGAGGGGCCCGCCGGCGGCCATGCGGGCCAGGGCGGAGGCCTTGAGGGCGGCGGGGGCGGCCGACGAGGAGGGATAGTCCTGCGCCGTGCGGCGGAAGAGGTCGGCGGCCTCGTCGGAGCGGCCCTCGGCGCGGGCCATTTCCGCCAGGCGCATGAGGGCGTCGGGGGCGTGGGGGGACTGCGGATAGGCCTCGGCCACCTCGGAGTAGCGGCCGCGGGCGAGGTCGGTGCGGCCCAGGGCGTTTTCGCATTCGGCGCGCATCCAGAGGATGTCGGGCCGCTGTTCGTCGGTCGGCGACGGCGGCAGGTTCGCCAGGGCCTTTTCGTAGTCGCCCGCCTGGAAATGGGTGGCCATCAGCTCGTAGGCCGCGAAGGGGGCCGACGGCGCATCGGCATGCTGGGCGACCACGGCCGAATAGTCGGCGATGGCTTCGCCCGTGCGGTTCAGGGCGCGCAGGGCGTTGGCGCGGAGGTAGAGCGCCGCGGCATGGCTGGCGGCATCCCGGACCGCCTCCAGCGCCCCGTCGGCGGCGACGAGCGCCTCGGCCGGCTCGTCCAGGTGCATCGCCGCCCAGCCGGCGGCCAGCTGCGCCGCCGCCGCGCGCGGCGAAGCGGGAAATTCGACCATCAGCTGCTGCAGCACGTCCGACGCCTCGCGCCATTCCTGGCGCCCGTAGCACCAGTTGCCGTGCCGGTAGAGCGCCTCGGCCTTCGCCGAGGGCGACGCCGCCGTGTCCGCCGCCAGCCGGAACCATTCCCGGATCTGCTCGGGGCGCGCCTTGCCGCCCGCCGCCTGCAGGCTTGCCAGCTCCAGCGCGGCATACGCGGCATGCGGCGAGGACGGCGCCTCGGCCAAGATCCGCTTGTAGGCGTCGGCCGCCGCCGTCCCGTGCCCCTGCTTCGCCTGCGCAAACGCCAGCGAATAGAGCGCCGACGCCAGGTCGTCGCCGGTCGCCAGCGACGCCGTCCCCGCGTCATGCCCCTTGACCAGCGCCTGCGCCACCGCCGCCGCGTCGGCAAACCGGCCGTCCGCAATCGCGATTTCGGCCCGACGCAGCCCTGCACGCGCGGCAAACGCCGACTCCGGATACTCCCCAGTCACCCGCGCATAGAACCGGTCCGCCCCCGCCCGGTTGCCCATCTGGCGGTAGCATTCGCCGATGCGGTAGAGCGCCGCCGCCATCGACGGGTCCTTCGGGAAGTCGCGCGCAAACGCCACATATTCCGACAACGCGCTCGAATACAGGCCCCGCAGGTAGATGCCATCCGCGAACCGCAGCTGCTCCTCGGCGGTCAGCGCCTGGGCGGAAGGGGCCGCCGACAGCACGCCGCACGCAACGGCGGCCCCGGCGAAACGGATGGCAACGGAACGGAAATGGCTCATGGCGGAACCCTCCGGGACGGACGCGACAATCGCCGCGCGCAGGTCGTCCCGACCACCCGCCGCGCGGCCCCAAACCGACTTTTCAGGACTCGGCCGTCGGCGCCAACGTCGCGAACGAGATGTTCCAGATGTCGGCCTTCCGGCAGATGTCCAGGACGTGGATGACGTTCTCGTAGGCCGTGGCCTTGTCGGCCCGCAGCAGCACCGGCTGGCCCGGATACAGCGACGCCAACCGGCCCATCATCGCCTGCAGCGACTCGTCCGTCATCGACTGGCCGTTGACGACCACGCCGCCGTCCGCCAGCACGTTGACGATCACCTCGCCCGGCAGGCGCTGCGGCGACGTCGTCTCCTCGGCCGTCGGCAGCGCCACGTCGATCTCCGTCTCCCACTGCGCAAAGATCTGGCTCGTCACGAAGAAGCACAGCAGCAGGAAGACCACGTCCATCATCGCGGTCATCGGCATCGCCGCGGAATCGGCGCCGGATTCGTTCTTCCGGAAGTTCACGGCCTAGTCCTTCTTCGGCGCCGGCTCGGCCGCCGCGGGAGCCGTCGTGCCGGCCATCACCGCGTAGAGGTCGCTCGAGGCGCGCTCCAGCGAGCCCGTCAGCTTCGAGACGTGGCCGCGGAAGATCGAGTAGGCGATCATCGCCGGGATGGCGATCAGCAGGCCGGCGATCGTCGTGACCAGCGCCTGGCCCACGCCCGCCGCCAGCGCCACGGGCTGCGCCTGCGCCGCGTCGAAGGCCACCGTGTTGAACGCCTTCAGCAGGCCCAGGACCGTGCCCAGCAGGCCGACCATCGGCGCCACCGCCGCCAAGTCCATCAGATAGTGCGCCATGTTGCGCAGCTTGCCGGCCTGGCGGGCCCCTTCGCTCTCCATGATCTCCTTGACCATCTCCGGCGAGCCCGAGGGGTTGTCCTTCAGGAAGTCCAGCGCCGCGACGACCACCGAGGCCAGCGCCGTCGACGACCCGTTGCACAGCTCGCGCGCGTCGCGGTTCCGGCCATCCTTCAGCAGGTCGCGCAGGCGGAGCGCCTGCTCCGCCGGGGCCACCGCCGAGGCGCGCAGAACGACCAGGTAGTAGAAGATCAGCGCCAGGCCGACGATCGACAGCGCCGCCAGCACCCACATCACCCAGCCGCCCGTCGCCCACAGCGCCATGAACGAATTTGCCGCCGGGGCCGCCGCCTCTTCCGAGACCTCTTCCGCCCACGCCAGCGCCGGCGCCAGCGCCGCCGCTCCGGCCATCCACATCGTCTTGCTCTTGCTCATCTGCATGCCTTTCTTGTTCCCCCGGAAGCCGCAATCCTACCACACCCCCCCCGCCCCCGCTACTCTTTTCCGCGCCCCCCCGCCCCGCGAAAACTGGGGGATGACCCGGGGCGCCCCGCCAGGCGGCGCGGTTGCCATTCGCCCCATTTTGGGGAGGGCGACCGGCAGAAGGGCGGGCGGCCCCGGACAAGCGAGATTATGGTGGAACCTTAAGGTTTTGCCGAAAAATCACGTCTTGGGAAGGCGGCGCGGCCGGGGGCTCCGGGAGCAGGCCGGGGGGGTGCGAAAAAGGCGGCGCGTTGCCGCGTCGCCTTTCGGGGGGGGGCGCCGAAGGACGCCTAGGGGATGTCCTTGGCCGTCATCTTGACGAGGGCCTTCCACATCTTCTCGGAGGTGTCGGACGCGAGGAGGGCTTCGCGGTTCTTGTCCGAGAGCAGGACGCGGTTGAAGCCGGCGATCAGCTTGAGGTAGAACGCGGAGGCGGCGGTCGGAATGACCATCAGGATGACGATCTGGGTGGCGGCCTTCTTGCCGTCGAAGGCGATCGGCTTGCGGGCGATGCCCAGGGCGAAGGACAGCGCACCGCCTTCGATGCCGCGGGCGTGCGGGAAGGCGCAGCCGTTCTCGAGGGCGGTGGAATCGACGGCTTCGCGGTCGAGGGCGGCCTTGACGAGCTTTTCGTCGTCGTCGATGAACTTGGCCTCCTTGAGCTTGGCGGCGAGTTCGCGGATGACGGACTCGGCGTCGGCGCCTTCGAGGGCGGGGACCATGAGGGCGTCGCTGGAGAACTTGGCGATGCCGGTCTTGGGGGCCTCGGTGCGCTTGCGGGGCGGGCGGGTGTTGCGGGCCGTCTCGGCGGCGTCGCGGTAGAAGAGGAGGCGGGCGCAGCTCGGGCAGTGGTAGATGGCGTCGGCCGCGTGGACCTGGTGGACGAGCGAGACGGGAAGCGTCATGTTGCACGCGGTGCACTTGCCCTGCTCCATCGGGACGATCGCGATCTGCGACTTCTTGAGCAGGCGGTCGAAATCGGCCAGGACGTTGGCAGGCACGCACTTGCGCATCGCCTCGATGCTCTGCTCCAGCTGCGACAGGCTGGACTGCGGGCTGGCCGCCTGGCGCTGGGCCTTGGCGATGATGAGCTCCTGGAGCTGGATCAGCTGGTTGATGGTCGATTTCATGTCGGTTTTTTCGTCGTTTGTGTCCACTTTGTGCCACCCAATATGCGAACGGGATCGTTCTCCTCCCTTTATACCCCTGCGCATGCCGCAAGTAAAGGGCCGATGTGCCCTTCCTGCAAAAAAACGCCGGACATGGCGCTTCCGGCGTTTGGGAAGCCGAGGGTGTGCCGGGCCGCGCCGCGAGGGCGGTGCGGGAGGGCCGGGCGGGGGCGGGGAGGCGCCCCGGGGCGCCCGGCGGCGCGGCGGAGGAAAAAGTGGCGGCGCAGGCTTGACGCAGGGGGCGGACATCGGCCAAGATAGGGGCGACATGAACAACGAACCTTCCGCACCCTTCGGCTGGGATACGCCGATCCGGCACGACGAAGCGGCCGTCCAGTCGATGGTCGCCTCGGCGATTTCCTCCGCCTACGTCTGGATGACGCTGGCGCTTGGCCTCACGGGGCTCGTCGCCTACGGGATCTCGGCGCACACCGGCTGGATCGCCATGCTCATCGGCTGGCCGATGGTTGTGCTCTTTGTCGCGGAGCTGGCGCTGGTGTGGATCGTCGGCGCGTGCATCCACAAGCTGTCGTTCGGCGCGGCGGCGTTCCTGCTGGCGCTCTACTCGGCGATCAACGGCGCCACGCTCTTCCCGATCTTCGTGGTCTACACGCAGGAAAGCGTCGTCACCACCTTCCTGGTCACGGGCGCCACGTTCGGGGCGATGGCGCTGATCGGGCACTCGACGAAGGCGGACCTGTCGTCGCTCGGCGGCTTCCTGGCGATGGGGCTGATCGGCCTCGTCATCGCCGGCGTCGTCAACCTCTTCCTGCACAGCTCGGCGATGCAGTGGATCATCTCGGTCGCGGGCGTTCTCATCTTCGTCGGGCTGACGGCCTACGACGCGCAGAAGATCCGCCGCGCCGTCGAGGCGGCCGCGCCCGGCGGGCAGGTCGACCTGCGAAAGATCGCGCTCGTCGGCTCGCTGGAGCTCTACCTCGACTTCATCAACCTGTTCCTCTACCTGTTGCGCCTGACGGGGCGCCGCCGCTAAGTTCTTCCTGGAGGTTTTCCCATGGCCCAGAAGCTCAAGGCCGTCGTCCTGGACGGCTATGCCACCAACCCCGGCGACCTTTCCTGGGGCGCCATCGAGGAGCTCGTCGACCTGTCCGTCCACGACCGGACCGCCCCGGCGGACGTCGCGGAGCGCGTGCGGGACGCCGACGTCGTGTTCCTGAACAAGGCCGTGCTGGACGGCGATTCGATCCGCGGCGCCGCCAAGCTGAAATACGTCGGCGTGCTGGCGACCGGCTACAACACGACCGACCTCGACGCGGCGAAGGCGCGCGGGATCGCCGTCTGCAACGTCCCCGGCTACAGCACGATGTCCGTCGCCCAGCAGGCCTGGGCGCTGCTGCTCGAGCTGACCAACGGGGCCGGCGCCCACGCGGCGGACGTCGCGGCCGGCGGCTGGACGCGGAATCCCGACTACTGCTACTGGCTGACGCCGCAGATCGAGCTGGCGGGCCTGACCCTCGGCATCGTCGGCTACGGCGCCATCGGGCAGGCCGTCGGACGGATGGGCGTCGCCTTCGGCATGCGCGTGCTGGCCAACCGCCGCACGATGACCGGCGACCCCGGCCCCGGCGTCGAATGGGCCTCGCTGGAAGACGTCTTCCGCCAGAGCGACGTCGTCACGCTGCACTGCCCCCTGACGGCCGAGACCGCCCGGATCGTCAACGCCGAGCGCATCGGCTGGATGAAGGACGGCGCGCTGCTGATCAACACCTCGCGGGGGGGGCTCGTCGACGAGGAGGCGCTGGCCGCCGCCCTGCGCAGCGGCAAGCTCGGGGGCGCGGGCGTCGACGTCGTCTCCGTCGAGCCGCCGCCCGCGGGCAACGTCTTGCTGTCGGCGCCGCGCTGCCTGGCCAGCCCGCACCTGGCGTGGGCGACGAAGGCCGCGCGCATCCGGCTCATCGACGAAGCCGCCGCCAACCTGCGCGCGTGGCTCGCGGGCGGAAGCCGCAACCGCGTGATCTGACCGCCCGCGGGCGGAGGGCGGGCGGCGCGGGCGGCCCCGCCGGGGCTAGATGGGCCGGAAGCGGATGGGCTTGGGCTGGTCGGCGGCGTCGCCGAGGAGGCGCCGGCGCTGCTCGTGGTAGCCCTCGAAGTTGCCCTCGAACCAGGTCACGCTGCCGTCGTCCTCGAAGGCGAGGATGTGCGTCGCGATGCGGTCGAGGAACCAGCGGTCGTGGCTGACGACGACGGCGCATCCGCCGAAGTTCTGCAAGCCTTCCTCCAGGGCGCGGAGGGTAGTGACGTCGAGGTCGTTCGTCGGCTCGTCGAGCAGCAGGAGGTTGCCGCCGCGGCGCAGGAGCTTGGCCAGGTGGACGCGGTTGCGTTCGCCGCCGGAGAGCTGGCCGACCTTCTTCTGCTGGTCGGTGCCGCGGAAGTTGAAGCGCGTGCAGTAGGCGCGGGCGTTCATCGTGCGGCCGCCGAGCTCGAGCGTCTCCTGGCCGCCGGTGATCTCCTCGAAGACGGTCGCGTCGTCGTTCAGCGTGTCGCGGAACTGGTTGACGTAGGAGATGTCGACGGTCTCGCCGATGCGCAGGGTGCCGCCGTCGGGCTTCTCCTCGCCGACGATCATCTTCAGGAGCGTCGTCTTGCCGGCGCCGTTCGGGCCGATGACGCCGACGATGCCGCCGCGGGGCAGGTCGAACGTCACGCCGTCCATCACCAGGCGGCGGCCGTAGGCCTTGCGGAGGCCTTCGGCGTGGACGACGAGGTCGCCGAGCCGCTGGCCGGAGGGGATCTGGATTTCGAGGACGTCCTCGCGCGTGTCGACGGCCTTGGCGGCGAGCTCCTCGTAGCGGGAGAGGCGGGCCTTGTTCTTGCTGGCGCGGCCGGTCGGGTTCATGCGGATCCAGGCGAGCTCGCGTTCGAGCATCTTCTGGCGCTCGGCCTGCTGGCGGTTCTGCTGCTGGGCCTGCTGTTGCTTGGCGGCGAGCCAGGCCTCGTAGTTGCCCTTGTAGGGGTAGCCGTGGCCGCCGTCCATCTCCAGAATCCATTCCGTCACGTTGTTGAGGAAGTAGCGGTCGTGGGTGACGACGATGAGCGTGCCGGTGAACTTCCGAAGGTATTCCTCGAGCCAGGCGACCGTCTCGGCGTCGAGGTGGTTGGTCGGCTCGTCGAGGAGGAGGGCGTCGGGGTTCGAGAGGAGGAGGCGGCAGAGGGCCACGCGGCGCTTTTCGCCGCCGGAAAGCTTGGTGACGTCGGAGTCGCCGGGGGGCAGGCGCAGGGCCTCCATGGCGCGCTCGACCTGGCTGTCGAGGCTCCAGAGGTCGCGCATGTCGATGAGGTTCTGGACGCGGTCGAACTCGTTTTCGACCTTCTCCTTCTCCTCGGGCGAAAGCTCCTCGCCGAGCTTGTCGCAGAGCTCGTCGTAGCGGTCGAGGACCGCCTGCGCGGCGGCGACGCCGTCCTTGACGTTGCCCATGACGTCCTTGGAGGGGTCGAGCTGCGGCTCCTGGGGCAGGTAGCCCACGCGGATGCCGGGGGCGGTCTGCATTTCGCCGTGGAAGTCCTTGTCGATGCCCGCCATGATGCGCATCAGGGTGCTCTTGCCGGCGCCGTTGCCGCCGATGACGCCGATCTTCGCGCCAAAGAAGAACGCCAGGGTGATGTCGTCCAGGATCACGTCCCGGTCGACCTGCTTGCCCACGCCCATCAGATTGAAAATGTATTCGCCAGCCATTGCGACCAACCTCCGTTGCTTTTGGATTCACGACCGGGCCCGGCGGTCCGCGGGGCCGCGGGGGGCCCGGGTTCCGCCGGCCAGGCCAAAGGGCTACTGCGGGAGCACGACGCGGACCGTCGCCGTGCGGTTGCGGCGGCGGTTGGACGGCGTGTCGTTCGGATAGGGGGCCTCCGACTCCTTGCCGGCGGCCGTCTCGAACGCCAAAGCGCCGTTCCGGGCGAAGGCCTTCAGGTGCTCCGCGGCGGCGACGGCGCGCGCCTGGGCGATGTCGGCGTTCGACTTGAACTTCGCCGTCGGCTTCGACATCGGGACGTTGTCCGTGTAGCCCGTCACCAGGACCTGCGCGCCGCCGTCCAGGGCCTTCAGCTTGGCCGCCAGAAGCCGGAAGGCCGCCATGCCCGTCTTCGAGATGTTGTCGACCGACTCGAAGGCCGGCTCTTCGAAGACGACGTAGTAGCCGTTTTCGAGCGTCTCGATCTTGCATCCGGGCACCATCCAGGGGGCCGGGGCGGACGCCTCGGGAGGCGGAGGGGGCACCGGCCCGGCGGCAGGCGCCTCCGGGGGCGGGGCGATCGGCGACGCCACGGGGGCGTCGACCGTCAGCGGGACCGCCACGGGCGGGTCGACGGCCAGCGGCGCGGCGGGGGCGGGCTCCTCCGGCGCGGGGAGGGCGACGCCCGGAGCATCCGGGACGGCCGGGGCGCCGCGGCCGCGCGCCCCGAAGTAGCCCGCCAGCGCCACCAGCACCAGCATGGCCGCAAGCACGGAAATCGTCTTGGCGTTCCATTCCAGGCCCGCCAGCCAGGCGCGCAGGCGCATCGACAGCGGGATCTTGCCGTCGTCCTCCCATTCGAGGCCTTCCTCGGCGCCGGACGGCATCTCGGGCGCGGATGCCGGGGCCGCCGGCTCCTGCGGCGCCACCGGGCGGTGGAAGACGCCCGTCGGCGGCAGCGGCCGCCCGGCCATCGTCGTCCCTTCGCGCCCCAGCTGGACGCCGCCCTCGGTCCGGGCCGGGCCGGGCCGGACGCCGCCACGCAGGGCGCCACCCCGCGGAGCCGGACCGGCGGAGGCGCCGGCCTCGCCCAGGGGATCCCCTTTCGGGACGCCGGCGCCGCCGAACAGCGAACGGACGCCGGCGACCACGTCGGCGTCGCTTTCCGGGGCCGTTCCGCCAGGCATCACCAGGCGTCCCGTGTCCGGGGGGGGCGCGCCGGTCGCCGGCGAGCCGTCCTCGCCGAACGTCATGCGCGACGGGCCGCCGGCCGCGTCCTGCCGATGGATTTCGTCCGCCATCTCGCCGTCCTCCCTAGCCCTTGACCCCGGCCTTTTCCAGCAGCCGGGCCGCCTGCGCGTTCGCCTCGTGGAAGAGCTTCTCCTCGTCGATGCGCACCAGGCGCCCCTTCTCCACCAGCACCTCGCCGGCGACGATCGTGTATTCCGCCCGGGGCGCGCTGCCGCAGAACAGCACCGCCGCCGTCGGGTCGGCCATCGCCCCCGCAAAGTCCACGCGGTCGAGGCGGAAGAGCGCCAGGTCGGCCGCCTTGCCCACCTCGACGCTCCCGATCTCGTCATAGCCCAGGACCGCCGCGCCGCCCTGCGTCGCCATCCGGACCACCGTGCGGGCCGGCATCTCCTGCACGCCCGTGCCGACGCGGTGCACCAGCATCGCCGTCTGCATCTCGCGCAGGATGTTGCCCGCGTCGTTCGAGGCCGACCCGTCGACCGCCATGCCGACCTTCACGCCCGCCTTCAGCAGGGCCGGGACGTGGCAGATGCCGCTCCCCAGGCGCAGGTTCGAGATCGGGCAGTGCGCCACGCCGCATTTCGCCTCGCCCAGGCGGCGGATCTCGTCGTCGTTGAACCAGATGCCGTGCGCGAACCAGACGTCGGGGCCCATCCAGCCGACGCTTTCCATGTAGTCCAGCGGGCGCATCCCGACCTTGGCCAGGCAGAAGTCCTGCTCGTCCATCGTCTCGCAAAGGTGCGTATGCATCCGCAAGCCGTGGGCGCGGGCGAAGGTCGCGGTCTCGGCCAGCGACTCGCGCGTCACCGAGAACGGCGAGCAGGGGGCCAGGGCCAGGCGGGTCATCGAGAACGGCTTCGGGTCGTGGTATTTCTTCGCGAGGCGTTCGCAGTCCGCCAGGATGTCCTCCCAGCTCTGCGTCACGTCGTCGGGGGGGAGCCCGCCGGCGCTCTTGCCCAGGCTCATGCTGCCGCGGGTCGCGTGGAAGCGGACGCCCAGGCGGCGGGCCTCGTCGATCTCGACGTCGAGGAACTCGCGCGGGGCGGACCGCGGAAAGACGTAGAAGTGGTCCGTGCTCGTCGTGCAGCCGCTCAGCAGGAGCTCGCCGAGGGCGACCTGGGTGCTCACGCGGACGGATTCCGGGTCGAGCCCGCGCCAGATTTCGTAGAGCCACGTCAGCCAGTCGAAGAGCTTGGCGTCCTGGACGCTCGGCAGGTTGCGCGTCAGCGTCTGGTAGAAGTGGTGGTGGCAGTTGACAAAGCCCGGATAGGCGACGCACCAGCGGCCGTCGAGCACCCGCGCCCCGTCCGGCGTCGGCAAATCCTTCCCGATGGCGCAGATGCGGCCGTCTTCGAGGACGACGTCCACGTCATGCAGCACGCGGTCCTCCGCGTCCACCGTCACCAGCGTATGAATCCGTTCGATCTTGATTGCCTGCGTCATCGTCCAAACTCCTTCCGAGGGCCCCTTGCGACCCTTCCCGCCGATCCTACCCCATCGGCCCGCCCCCCGCAACGCAAAACCGCCCGAGCCCCCTTCCGAAGACGCCCGCCCCCCCGGGTGCGGCTCGCCGCCCTCCCCGGCCCCGGCGGCCGGCCTTGCGCAAAAATCGGCAAAAACCCCAATGTTCCACCATAATCTCACAGCTTCCAGGCGGCAGGGCGCCCCCACCGCGGACCTCGGCGGCGGCCCGGGGCGCCTCCCGCCTGGACGGGGCCCCCGACGGCCCTCCCGACGCCCCGCACGGCAACCGGCCCCCCCGGACCGAGGGCGGAGAAGCCCCGGACGGAGGGGCGGCCCCCGGCGGCGGGCGGGACGGGGCGGCCGGCGCCCCCGGGCGCTTCGTTGGCGCCAGGTGCAATGTTTTACTTGAAATGCGAAACGTTTGACCTTATATTTTACCTGCATTTCGACACAGGGCCCGCGAGGCCCTCCCCCCCCTTCCAGGAGCACGCCATGACGCCCAAGCGCACCACCATCAAAGACATCGCGAAGGAAAGCGGATTTTCCCTGAGCACCGTCTCGCTCGTCCTGAACAAGCACCCGCGCATCAGCGAGAAGACCCGCGCAAAGGTGATGGAAGTCGTCCGCAAATACAACTTCTACCCGAATTCCGCGGCGCGCGGGCTGGCGTCGAAGTCGTCGTGCACGCTGAGCGTGGTGATTCCGAACCTGACGCGCGTGTTCTCCGACATCTACCTGGGGGAGATCATCTCCGGCATCTACGAGCGGGCGACGGCGCAGGGCTACAAGATCCTGCTGGACATCGCGACCGACGAGTTCATCCGCTCGCAGGAATACATGAAGCTGCTGGCGTCGCGGCGCGCCGACGGCATGCTGTTCATCGCGGCCGACATGCACGCCGACTACCTGCGCGAGTTCGAGAGCACCACGCACAAGTTCGTGATGGTCAACCACTGGTTCCCCGAGACCAAGCTCAACTACGTGTGCGTCGACTACGGGGCGTCGGCCCGCCTGGCCGCGAGCCACCTGCTCGGGCTCGGGCATCGCAAGATCGGCCTCATCGCCGGCACGAACACCTACACGGGCCTGAAGTTCCGCGACGAGTTCCTTTCGGTCTGCGCCGCCTGGCCCGCGGGCGCGGCCGAGGTCATCTGGGTCGACGGCGGCGAGGAATGGTCGCAGCGCGGCGGCTACGCGGCCACGACGAAGCTCATGCAGAAGGATTCGAGCATCACGGCGATCATGGCCGCCAACGACCGCCTGGCCCTCGGCGCCATGCGCTGGCTGGCCGACAACCACCGCGAGGTCCCCGAGGACGTCTCCGTGATGGGCGTCGACGACATCGAGCTGGCCGGCTACGTCAACCCCGGGCTCTCGACGATCCGCCACGACCTCTACCAGGTGGGCATCGAATCCTGCAACCGGCTGATCCAGATGCTGCGCGGCGAAATCAACGAATGCTCCGACCTGCTGCCGACGTCCCTGGTCGTCCGCGGCTCCACGGCGCGCTGCCGCAAGGCCTAGGCGCCCTGACCGACCGATGTCCGACGACGACGTCCGCTGGGGCTGCCCGCTGCCGACGGGCCGCTACGAAGCCGTCACGCTCGCCCATGGCGGCGGCGGCGCGCTGACCGACCGCCTCCTCCACGGCGCCCTGGCCCCCCTCCTGCCCCCGCCTGGCGCCTCCGCCCTCCGCGACGCCGCCGACGTGCCGCTCCCGGCCGGCTCCACGGCCGTCTTCACCACCGACACCTTCGTCGTCGACCCGCCCGTGTTCCCGGGCGGCACCATCGGCTCGCTGGCGGTCCACGGGACGCTCAACGACCTGGCCGTCGCGGGCGCCGTCCCCCGGGCCCTGTCCGTCGGCCTGGTCCTCCAGGAAGGCCTGCCCGTCGGCCTGCTGGGCGAAATCGCGCGCGACCTGCGGGCGGCGGCGGACGGGGCCGGCGTGCCGATCGTCACCGGCGACACCAAAGTCGTCGAACGCTCCCCCGCCGCCGAACCGACCCTCTACGTCAACACCGCCGGCATCGGGGCGCGGCCGGCGGGCCGGGGCGTCCCCGCCCCCGAGCGCATTGCGCCGGGCGACGTCGTCCTGCTGACCTCGCCCATCGCCGCGCACGGCGTCGCCGTCATGGGGGCGCGGATGCACCTGGACTTCGGCCCCGACGCCCGTTCCGACTCCGCCAACCTCGCCCCCGCCCTCGCCGACGCCTTTGCCGCCGCCGACATCCATTGCGCCCGCGACGCCACGCGCTCCGGCCTGGGCGGCGTCCTCTGCGAACTGGCCGCCGCCGCCCGCCTGGCCATCTGCGGCGACGAGGGGGCCATCCCCGTCCCGCCCTTTGCCGCGACCGCGTGCGACGTCCTCGGCCTCGACCCCCTCTACGTCGCCAACGAAGGCTGCGCCGTCCTGTTCGTGGCGCCGGACGCCGCCGACGCCGTGCTCGGGGCGCTCCGGCGGCATCGCGTCGCCGCCGACGCCCGCCCCATCGGGACCGTCGCGGCCCCCGGCCCCGAGGGCGCCGCCGGGCAGGTCGTCCTGACCACCCCCTACGGCACCCGCCGCACCCTCACCCCCCCCGCCGG
>JAZQOP010000134.1:0-3323 GCA_045627965.1 Kiritimatiellia bacterium
CAGGGTGAACGAGCGGACCGGGAGGCCGTTCCAGAGCAGGAGCGCCTCGCCGCCGTCGGCCAGCAGGCGCACCGCGATCGACGGGCCATCCGTCCTGACGGCCGCTTCGTCGCGCAGGCAGCGCCACCATCCCAGGGCCGAGAGATCCACGCCGTCGGGGAGGACGTGCGCCTCCTGGAAGGCCGCGCCGATCCCCTCCACCGTGTCCGAGCGCACCGCCGACATGGCGAGCAGGGTCTCGCCCTCGCCTGCGGGGCCGAGCGCTTCCGATCCGCAGGTCATCGTGTCGAGCGGATACGGCGAAAACTTTTCGAGCTGGAGCTCGGCCATGCCCTGGAGCTCCTCGGCGTCGGTCGCGGGGAGGGCGGCCACGCGGAAGAGGGCGTCGTCGAGGGCCAGGCCCAGCACCACCGCCCCGCGGAAGAGGCGCTGGCGGGCCTTCAGGAAGGGCCCGTCCAGGGCCGTCCCCTCCTCCAGGCGTTCCGTCCCCTGGCGGTCGACCGTCCAGGCGTCCTTGACGCGCCGCAGGACCGTCCATTCCAGACGGTCCTTCCGCAAACTGACACCTGTAATCCAATTTTGGGCCATACGACGCCTACCGGCAAAAAGTCAACCCGCGAATCCTACCCTTCCCCCGTCCCCTTTTCAACTTCAATCTAGATAAAAACCGCGCGAGCTCGCGCGCGCGAAGGGAAGGCGGGGCGGCGGCCGGGCGGGCGGGCTAGAGGAGCGGAGAGAGGAGGGCGCAGGTGTTTTCGACGTAGCGGTGCCATTTCGGGCGGGCGTGGAACTCGGCGTAGCGGCGTTCGGCCGAGGCGGCGCGATCGGCGTCCATCAGCTGGTGCAGGGCGAAGGCGAAGGGCTGGCCGTAGACGACGAGGCAGGTTTCGAAGTTCGAGGAAAGCGAACGCATGTCCCAGTTGGCGGAGCCGACGACGGACATCCGGGCGTCGACCGTCAGGGCCTTGGCGTGGATGAAGGGTGCGGCGCGTTCGTGGATGCGGACGCCGGCCTCGAGCAGGTCGTCGTAGCAGGCGCGCGAGGCCCAGGTCGTGTAGGGGTGGTTCGAGAGGGCGGGGACGACGATGTCGACCTGGACGCCGCGGAAGGCCGCCATCCGCAGGGCGCGCAGGATGTCGTCCGAGGGCAGGAAGTAGGGCGTGACGGCGAAGATGTGCCGTCGGGCCGACGTCACGGCGTGGAAGAAGAGGTCCGAGGCCGCCTGCAGGGCCGACGCGGGGCCGGTGTTCACGACGCGCGCCAGCATGCCGCCCGCGGGGGGGAGGTCGCGGAAATGGGCGTCGGAGAGGAGGGCCTCGGCATCCTCGCCCGTCATCACGTGCCAGTCGCGCAGGAAGCCGTATTGCAGCTCCTGGACGACGGGGCCGAGGACGCGGAAATGGTAGTCGCGGATGGCGGCGCCCTTCGGCCCCGACTCCTCGGAGGCGCACAGGTTGA
This sequence comes from Kiritimatiellia bacterium, assembly GCA_045627965.1. GTDB lineage: Bacteria > Verrucomicrobiota > Kiritimatiellia > CAIQIC01 > Lenti-01 > RGIG3636. The sequence continues at coordinate 1,459 of JAZQOP010000134.1, forward strand.
TGCCGCCGGTAAAGGCGATCCGGCCGTCGACGACCAGGTTCTTGCGGTGGTTGCGAAGGTTGAACTGGAGCTGCTTGCGGAAGAGGTTCGCCTGCGTCCAGCCGGCAATCGAGAGGTTCGGGATGCCGGCATAGCGGCGGAAAAGCCCGCCCCAGAGCGCGCCGGACGAGCCGAAGCGGTCGTGGAGCACGCGCACCCGGACGCCGCTGCGGGCCTTGTCGGCCAGGGCGTCGAGGAACCGGCGGCCGACGGCGTCGTTGCCGATGATGAACGACTGCAGGTGGATGTGGTGGCGCGCCTCGGCGATGGCGTCGAGCATTTCGGGGAAGGCGGCGTCGCCCGTCAGGAGCGGCGTCACGAGGTTGCCCGAAAGCAGGGGCGTGCCGTGCGTCAGGGCGGAAAAGGTGCGGTCGGTCCCGGCCTCCCAGGGGTCGGACGGCTCGGCGCGGTGCGGGGCCGTCGCCCGCCAGTAGGCGTGGGGCAGGACCTCGCGGGCCCGCAGGAGGCCTTCGCGCCGGCGGTTCCCCTGGGCCCATTTCGCGTTCGGGACGCGGTTGACGCCGAACATGGCATAAAGCACGGCCCCCGCGAGCGGCAGCGACAGGACGGCCAGTATCCACAGCAGCACCGTGTCCGAACGCCGCCGGTAGCGCAGCAGGTGCAGCAGCACGGCCACGTCCAGCGCCGTCCAGGCCAGCGCAAGCACGATGCCCCATCCTTCGGTTTCCATGACGCCTCCAGCCTAGCGCGCCGCCGCCCCCGCCGCAACCCAATTCGCCCGTCGCGGGGACGTTTTCCCCGGCGCCGCCGCGACGCACGGAGGGACGCCGGACGGCGAAAAAACGCGGCTCCGGGAAATCGCCTCTTGACATTCCGCCCCTTCACGGGCACCATAGGAATTGCGTGGGGCGGCAGGCCCCCCTGGGGCGGCCACCTGCCCCGCAGAGAGCGAGCTACGACATGAAAAACGAGACCTGGGCCATTTTGATCGCGAGCGGCCGCGACGCCGAAATCGGGACGTCCGTCACCTCCCCGTTCCTCTTCCTCAACGACCGTCCCGTCATCGCCTACGCGCTGGCCGCGGCCGAGCAGGCGCCGGAAATCTCGGGCGTCATCGTCGTCATCGACCGCGAGAACGCCAGCGACATGGCCACCCTCATGAAGACCTACCGGTTCGCCAAGATCAAGAAGGTCGTCGGGGGCGCCGCACGTCGCCCGACCTCCATGTGCGCCGGCCTGTCCTACGTCGACCCCGGCGTGGAATACATCTGCGTGCTCGACCCGAACCGCCCGCTGGTCACCCCGGGGCTCGTCTCCGACGTCGTCAAGGCCGCCTGGCGCGGCGGGATCGCAACGGCGGCGGAACCGGTCAACGACCCCATCCTCGTCATCAAGAAGAACGCCTTCAAGAAGCGCCTTCCCGAGCCCGACGGCCACTACTGGACCCTCCTGACGCCCCAGGCCTTCCCCCGCCAGCTCCTGGTCGACGCCTACGCCACCACCCGCAAGACGGCGGCCGACGACCTCGAAGCCGTCACCGCTATCGCCCCCGGCTCCATCCCCCGCATCGTCGCGGCGCCCCCCGCCTGCCACGTAAGCGTCTGCATCCGCAACATCGACGACCTCGCCACCGCGACCGCCTTCCTGCGCGACCCCAACCGCATCTGACGCACACGCCATGACCGATCTGCTTTCCACCGCCTACCCGGGCGAACTCGAAGCCTATTGGCTGGAGCAGGCCCGGCGCGAAACGCACACCCACGCCGACCGCGACGCCATCCACCGCCTCCTCCCCGACATCCGGCGCCTGGCCGACCGCTTCACGACGCGCCGCCCCGGCCCCGGCGCCCCCTCCCCCGCACCGG
>JAZQOP010000135.1:0-12690 GCA_045627965.1 Kiritimatiellia bacterium
GCGGAGGGCTGCCGCCGGTTGAACGCCATCCCGCCGAAGCCGGACTGCTGCGGCGCGGGCTCCTCCCGTTCCAGCTTGTAGCCGGTGGCCTCTTCGAGCTGCGACTGGTCGACGCGGTATCCGGCGCCGCGCAGCTTGACGGCCAGCTCGGCGGCCTCGGCCGCGGACGGCGCATCCTCGCGCCCCAGCTCCAGCCTTGCCGACACCGTGCGCCCGGGGAACGCCTCGCGCAGGAACGGCGCGAACAAGTCGCGGTTCAGCGCCGCCGAAATCGCCACGCCGTCGCGGGCGACGATTTGCGTCCAGACGTCCATCTGGGCGCCGCCCGCCAAGGCGCCGGTGTCCGCCTGCGCCAGGCTGGTCAGCGTCCCGCCCGTCGCCATCAGCACCACCAGCTTTTCCTGGTGGTCGATGAAGGCGCTGAACGGATCCTGGCCGCGGCTGCCCTCCGCCCTGGAGATTTGCGAACCTGCCGGCCATGCAGCCGGGCGGCCGTCGCGCGCCGCCTCGGCGCTTTCCAGATAGTCGTCGCGTTGCTCGTTCGTCGTGTTCGGGGCCATCACCACGTCCACCGGCGGAATCCCGTAGCGCTCCAGGAACCGCCCCCAGTCGCGCTCGCCGATGAACTTGCGGATGTAGATGATCAGCGCCGGCCAGTCGATCGCCCGGCGCCGGCGGAACACCACCGCACGCGCCTCCGGCCCGATCTCCACGCACCGCGACGGGTCCATCGAGCATTCCGGATTCCAAAGCAGCTCCCCGTGTTCTCCTTTCAGGAAGTTCCAGCTGTCCAGCAGCTCGATGCGCCGGACGGAGAGCCCGTCCCAGATCGGCTGGCAGACGCTGTATCCCCGGAAAAATCCGAGGCCAAGGTGCTCGATGGCGTCGTCCAGGTCCTCGATGCCGTTGGCGAACTCCTCCAGCGCCGAGCGCTGCTCCTCCGCCAGCACGGCATCCCGCGCGCTGGCGTTGGCCACCGTCCGCCAGCCGAGGCCGGCCAGCGCCGACTGGCGCCGTTCCACGCACGTCATCAGCACCGGGTCGCTTTCCTCGATCTCCGCGTACATCTTCTGCAGCAGCGGCGACCCGTTCCGCCGCGCCGCGTTGTACGTGCTGCGCGCCTGGGCGATGCTCAGCCCGTTCAGCGGATCCAGCGACTCGATCCAGGCGTCCGCCGCCGTGCGCTTCTTCTTGGTTAGGGACAAGCCCATTAAATGGTCCTCCTGTCATACTCGCGCCGCCGCCGCGCCACCACGGGCGCAACGTACTCCCCGCCAAAACTCGCCGCCCTCACCGCCAGCGCCAACGCCGTGCAGCGGTCGGCATGGCCTTCCGCCGTGCGCCGGCTGCGGTAGGTCGTGCGGTCGCCGTTGACGATTTGGCGCATCTCGTGCAAGTCGTCCCGGATCGGCTGCGACACCGGGATGCGGAGGTTCACCGGCGAGTTGAACATCTGCCGCAGCCGCGAGAACATTTCGCACTTAAACGGCGCAGAAAACGTGCACAGCTCCGCCTTCCCGAAAAGGTGCTTCGAGGGCGCGTATTCCCCGAACCGCAGCGCCACCATGTCTCCGAACCCGATGCCCGGCCCCGTGTAGTCCAGGCACGTCCGCCGCGACGCCGCGATTCGCGAGGAAAGCAATTCCACCTGCGCCTCCGTATCCACGTGCTGCAGCAACAGCACCTCTCGCGTGACCAGCAAATCGGCCACCTTCTCCACCGTCCAGCACACCGTCAAGTCGTGAAACCGCCCGAAGTCGATGCCGCAATAGAGCGGCCGCCCCGCGTCGAGGTCCACCGACAGCGCCGCGCTCGCCTCCGTCGATTCCGCCGCCGCGATCAGCTCGTATGGTAGCAGCACGCTGTCCGCGTCCACGAACTCGCACTCGTATTCCTGGGGAAAATCCTCGGGCTCGTCCAGCCCGGCGCGGATGTCCTCCACGTAGTCCTCCGCCGACAGCCCCCCCAGCTTCCCGGCAGCTTCCCACTCCTTGGCCGCCTCGTGGATCGTCACCTTGTCCACCAGCCACTTGATCCGCCGTCCTTCAACGGGATGGAAGAAATTCTCATCGCAGAGCTGGAAGAACTTGTCGCCTCTTCCAGCCGGTGTCGACGTGATTGTCACCGACTTGATGCCGCTCATCGGGTTCGTGATAACTGGATAGACCGCCTTCCACACCTCCCGCTGGTTGTCGAAGAACGCGAACTCGTCCAGAATCAGCGACCCCGAAAAACCGCGCAGCGACGTCGGCCGCCCCGGCAAAGCAAAGATCCTCGACCCCGTCGAGCCGATTTCGATGACCTTGGCCTTGATCTTGTCCTCCGAGTCGAGGGCCTTGATCTCCTCCTCGCTCTCCGCCATCGCCACGTGCGCCGCCCGCACCCAGTCTTTCGCCTTTTCCAGTGTCTCGAACGCCTGCCGCTCCGTCGGCGCGGCGATGATCCAGTTGTGCTTCGGCTCCGTCAGCGCAGAGGCCGACGCCCGGAACGACGACATGAACCCCTTGCCCGTCTGCCGACTCCACAGAGCGATGGAAAAACGTGCCTTGTTTAGCGCGAACTTGCGCTGGAACGGCAATAGCAAATCGACTGGACGCATCCCTGCCATCGTCATCCGATCCCGAAAATCTCCTTGAGCTTCGCGTCCCGCTCCTCCGGCGTAAGTTTCGTATCCCCGATGACTCCTTTCGCCGCCGCCTCCCGCCGCTCCGCCGCCTCGAACTTTTCTCTGGCCAGACGAAGCTGGTCTTCCTTCGTCGCCTGCGCGCGTTCCTTCAGGCCGAGCTCCGCCGCCTTGCTCGCCCTCTCCGCGAACAGCGCCGACGCCCGCGCATACACCGCCGACCTCTCCGCGTCGCCTTCCAGCGCCGCGTCGACCGCCAGTCCCTTGAACGTCTCCGCGGCGCATCCGTCGTCGACGGCGACCTTGGCCGTCGCGCCGGCCGTCCTGGCGCTCGACGCAATCTGCTCCACGATCCGGATCCGCTCCGCGCACCGCATGCGCCCGAGGAACCGATACCACGCCGCGCGCGACGGCACGGCGTAGCCGGAGTCGGACAGCCACCTCGACGCCTCCTCGTAGCTGCGGAGATACGTGCGCTCATCCTCGTCCTGTCCGCGAGGACGCGTGTAGGAGTAGATCGTCCAGCGGACATCCTCCGCCAGGCCCTCGCCCCACGCATCCACTCGAATCTTTTTCGCGCCGTCGGCCATCGCCTACAGCCCCTCCAGCACGGTCAGCCCGTGCTCCGTGACCGTCCACCGCTGCTCATGCCAGATCGGCTCCAGGTGCGACTCGATCCAGCCCCGGTCGCGAAGCACGCCGAACGCATCCTCCAGCGTCTCCTCCGACACCGGCGTCCCGGCCGCCAGCTGCATCTGCGAAAGCAGCGCCTTCTTCCGGACGCCAGCCCCGCCGGCCGCACGCAAGGTCTCCAGCGCAATCCTGATCACATGCTTGTCCGTCGCGTCCATGGTCACCCGTCCTTCAGCAACTTGCCCTTGATGATCGAAAGGTCCTCCAACGCCGTCCGCATCATCCCCTTGATCTCGCTCGTCTCCCTGTCCGCACGGTTCATCCGCGACTCAAGGCTCTCGTGCTCACGAGCATTGTCGATCACATGCCGGTTGAAGTCCTCCACCCGCACGTATTCCTCCGCCTTCTTGACCGGCAGCGGCGTCGGCTCCACCGTCGCCTTCTGCCCCCACCGCGCCTTGATCCACGCCGCACCAAGCGTGCACAGCGCACCCACCGCCGACCCGCCAATCGCCATGCTGATCCCAGAATCGTCCATTACTCAGTCCTCCGCGGATAATAGGCGGCGCGGGCGGGCCCAAGGAGTCCGCCTGCCATGACGCGCACCATCCCAGCCCGCGCCGCCAAATTCTTACTTGTCCAATGCTTCCGCATGGCTCCCTTTTACCCCACCCCACGCGCCATCGTCAAACGACGCAGCTGAGTTGGTGGAGATAATGAAAATAATCAACTTGATTCAGTTGCCGCACGAATGCGGCAATTGATTCAAGTTGGTATTTTTACCCCGTTTCCCGGAAATCAAGATGTAATCAAGTTTGTGCGTTTCGAGCAATACAGTATTGACTGAAACCGCAATTGCCGCATGCATGCGGCAATTAGAACAAGCGTTCAAAAAAACGATCCGCTTCCGCCCACAAAAAAACCGCCCGGAAGGGGGCGGCAAAAGGAGGTATGGCCTCCAGGTGGAGGCTAGGGTGGGGGAGGGAGGCGAGACACGATTGTGGAAAGAAGCGCTTTGATCTCCAAAAGCGTATCACGAATTGTCACAATCTCCTCTTCAAGAGAAGAGGCATTTGGTGTTGTCGATGGGCGGATTCCTGCTTCAATTTCGGCCTGCTCAAGCCGATGCAATGCCTTTTTGCTTAGTTTCCGCTTGCCCGATTTTACCATCATAAGCATTGATTTCCCAACGCCTATGGCCGTGGCAACCTCATCCAAGGAAGCCCCTGTATGGTTTCTGTATAGGTCTATTCGTTCCCAGCTCATAAAAATGTCACAAGATGTCACTTTTTAGGTTGACGGGGTGATATTTTGTGATATGTTTGCCTCTGTCACGCGTGACATGCGAAGCATACGGCGAGAGAGTGAAAAATGGAAGAAAATATACAGAAGAAAACGACGGCGGGTCTGGTGGCGGAGGCCGGGGTGGTCTATCGGGGGGTGATGGAGGCTGCACGCCGGGTGGGTTGCAGCCGGGAACATCTCTCCCGCGTGCTGCACGGCAAGCAGCGGGCAGGAAGGCGCCTGGCCAGAACTCTGTCCAAGATGGGCATCACCACGACCGTGGCCGGGGAGAAGCTGTGATGAAACACCTACTACGATTCTTTCAGAAGAGAAAAGGCGATGAAGCCAAAACTGTGTCCCCTCTTCCCGACGAGCCTTCCTATTGGTCTTCCAGATACATACTTAAAGGGTGGGACGTTGAAATGGAAACAGGGGATGGCAGCGAAGTAGTTTCCGTGATGCTAAAATGCCCGGATTGCGGGTCGAGAATCTGCGCGAAGTCCTATGCGCAGGCCGTTGGCACGAAGGGCACAACGTTCTGCCCCTATTGCGGATCGCGAAGGCAGCACTTTTAGGTAGCCAACAACCAACCCAAGGAGACTCCATGAAAGAATACACATACCCTGTCCGGAACAACTCCGGCCGTCAAGTCACCGCGACCCTCGTGGGCCACAAAGGCCTCATCGAGATCGACGGGATCACCGTCGCAATCGTCGACTATTCGGTCGACGTCGGCGGAACAAAGAGCTGGAAGATGCTCTCCGGCGCCGCGCGGGGCCTGCGCCGCGCGCTGGAGCACGCCTCGCGCAACCGCGCCAACCGCGCCGCCCGGAGGGCCGCCGAGGAGGCCGCCCTCGCCGCGACGGACGCGATGGCCGACGTGGCGGAGGTGCAGCCGTGATCCGCCGCATCCTCGCCGCCATCGTCCGCTTCATCGTCAACGACCCCGCGCGCGCCGCCCGCGAGGCCGAGGACATCTCCTTCGGCATCGTCCCACCTTCACGCCGCTACGACCGCGACCTTGTCCGCCGCATGCAGCGCGCCGCCATGTTCAGCGCCCCGGACCACAATGACAAGCCGGGGGGCCGCCGATGAGCGCCTCCATCACCTACACCATCGTCGAGAATCCGGGCGGGACGATCACCGTCACGGCGACTTCGACGGGCAAGGCGGCGACCGCCAAGGAGCAGGCCGCCACCGAAGCCATCCACCGCGTGCTCAGCGAGCGCCTCCGCCGTTGCCGTCGCCCTGGAGGCGCAAAATGAGCAGGGCGCGTGTGGATGAGATACACAAATGCCATATCCTCCGCGACGCTGAGTTGCGCCGACGCATCCGCCGGAACGAGGAGAAGCGCGCCCTGGCGCATACCTGCGGACTTATGCACCGGCCGTGCGACGTCGCAGCATATTGCGCCTTCTCGGCCGCCGAGACGAGGCTGGATTCACGCGCAAATCGCGCCCACGGCCACCGGATCGACATGTGCCAGTTCGCAATCGAGGCCGACATCGAGTCGTGCAAGTTATGCCCCAGGAAGTCGACATGCGAGGCGACATGGACATGCTTCCGAAAAGCCATGCTCGCACGAGGTTTCGCAATCGCCGACATCCTGGCCGCCGACTCCATCCCGTCCCCTCAATCGCCATCAGCCAGCACGATGGCCTCCGTCGCCGCGGCCGCCGCAAGATACTTAGCCAGCCACCGGAATCACGAATGAACGCCACGACCCACGCCATTCTTGCAAACCTGCACCGGAGCTGCCCCGGTGCGGAGCTGGTGACGCCGCAAGAAATCGCAAACGCCTATGGAATGCGCAGCGCGAACGCGATCATGAGAGACATCCGCGCCGGAAAGCTCCAGGCTAACCGCATCCACAACCGCACCTTCATATCAATCGCAGTAGCCGAGCGCTACGTCGCCGACAACGAAGTCATCCCCGACGAAGGAGATTTGCCATGAACACCGAAACCGAGCTCGCACCGATCCCCGCCCCTCCGGCGGAACTCGCCTGCATGTCAGCCGCGGAACGCATCAATTTGCATTACCGGCTGGCAAACGACAACTGGAAGGCCGCCATGGAGCACGCCCTCCTCTGCGGATGGGAACTCGCCTGCCAGAAAAACCGCGTCGGATGGGGCGGATGGCGAAAGTGGGTCAAGGATAATCTGGACTTCTCCAAGGACACGGCGGACAGGCTCATCGGATTCTACGAGGCGAAAATCGGCGCGGAGCGTAAACGGATCGGCCTCGCTCTTGACAACGACATCAGCCCCAAGGAGTTCGAAGCCGCGTGTGGCGGAACCGAAGTAAAATCCGTCACCGCCGCCATGATTGAGTCGGGAGTTCTCAAATCCCATTCCGACAACTGGGGTGGCGACCGCCGCGCCGCCGCCGCCGCGAACGGCAACCGCGTCGGGCGTCCTCCTGAGACGGCGGACCGCAACAAGATTCGCGCAGATGCCATCTTCTCCAAGGAGCGAATCGGCGAGCTGGCCGACGCCGTCCTGCAGAAGCGCCTGCACCTCTACGTCTCCGATCCGGACCTCCGCGCCGTCATCCTCGCCGTCGCCAAGCAGCTCGTCCAGGACTTCGAATAGGCTAAAAAGACAAAGGATTTAGCCATGACCTCGACCCTCGCACCGGCCAATCGCACACCGTGGACGGACGCCGCCGACTCCGCCGAATTCGCCGCGCTGCCAGAGTCCGAGCGAACGAGGGTCGAGGCATGGCTTTCCGTCCTGTCCCCCGTCCTCTCCGGCCCTCGCGCCGGGCGAGGCGCCGCCATCGCCGACGTCGCCCGCACGATGGGGACCTCAGTCTCGACGGCTCGGCGCCAGTTCGACCTCCTCGCCAAGGACGGATGGCAGGCCCTGGTCGACCGGCGCCGCGCGCCGTCCCACTCCTCCCACGGCCCCGCCGGATACGACGAGGCAAAGTTCGTCTCTTGGCTGCGCTCATTGGCCGAGACGTACGGTGGAAATCTCAAGGCCGCGCACCGCGCAGCCGTCGGCATTTGGCGCTCCGGCCAGCACGTCCCCGGCTACGCATTCTCGCCGGACTCCACCGCCACCGGCCTCCCCGCCGGCTGGACCTACGCAAACATCGCACGACTTGCACGCCTCACCCCCTACGAACGCGCCACCGCCTACGTCGGCCGCGCCGCCGCAAGGTCCCACGCCCCCATGGTCGTCCGCACACGCCGCGGCCTGCACGTCGGCGAAGTATACATGGCGGACGACGTCTGGCACGACGTCGAATGCCACATGCTCGGCCGTTCCGCCGAGCTGGTCCGCCCGCTCGAACTCGCCATCCTCGACGTCTACTCCGCGCACAAGTGCGCCTGGGGCATGAAGCCACGCGTCCGCGACGACAAGACCGGCAAGCGCGTCAACCTCCGCGCCTCCGACATGCGCTTCCTCCTCGCACACCTCTTCTGCAACGTCGGCTACTACGTCGGCGGTTGCTCGCTGATCGCCGAACACGGCACCGCAGCCGTCGAAGGCGGCGTCGCCGACATCCTCGCCAAGTATTCAGGTGGAAAAATCAAGATCGTCGAAGGTGGAATCCTCGACGCCCCGGCCATCGCCGGTTCCTTCGCCGGCGCACAAAAGGGCAACCCGCGCTTGAAGGCTGCGCTCGAATCTTCGCACAGACTTATCCACAACTGGTCCCGCACGCTCCCAGGCCAAACCGGCGGAGACTCACGCAACTCCTTGCCCGAGGAGACCCTCGGCCGCGAACGCTTTTTCAACAGCTTGTGCAAAGACGTTGCACGCTTCCTGCAAGGCCTCGACACCGCCGATGCAGAGGCGCTCGTCTCCCGCCTCTCCATCCCGTTCCCTTACTACAACGACTACGCCTCCTACGTCTTTGACCTTTATCAGGCGATTGCCTCCTCGTCGGATCACGACCTCGAAGGCTGGGAGCAGGAAGGCCTTGTCGCGTCCGGCTTCCGCCCGGATCCGGCGCGCGGCGACGTCCTCCCGTTCTCAACTCTCGAAGCCCTTCCGCCCGAGCAGGCCGCCGCGATCCGCGCCATCCTCTCCGCAAATCCTGCCCAGGTCTACTCCCGCCGCATGTCACGCCAGGAAGTCTGGAACCTCGGCCAGCGCAACCTCGTCCGCCTCCCCATCGCCGCCTTCGTCGAAATCTGCGGACGCGACCTCGCCGTCGAGCGCACCGTCCGCAACCACGCCTTCACATTCGAGGCCGCCGACATCGAGCGCGGCCGCACCTTCCGCTTTCCGGCGCTATGCCGCGACCCGCGCGGCTACGAGATCATCCTCCGCGAAGGCGAGACCTTCCTCACCCTCCTCGACCCGTTCCAGCCCGATCGGCTCCACGTCCTCGACGCCCGCTTCGCCTACGTCGGCACCTGCGCCGAGCAGGTCGTCGCATCCCACGTCGACGCCAAGCGCGCCGTCGACGCCATGCGCCAGGCCGCCCACGCCGAACTCGCCGCCGCCCTCCCGTACCGTTCCAGACACGCCGACCAGGAAGACGCCGCCGCCATCGCCAAGGCCCACAACGCCGCCGTCCTCGCAGAACTCGCCGCGCCGGCGCAGCCGTCCGCGCCCATCCAGAAGGCGGACGCCGCCCGAATCCTCGACGCCATCTCCGCCGGATCGGACGAACCCGACGAAGACGCCGGCACTCCTAACCGGTCATCCACTCTCGACGACCTCTTCGGCCGTCCCTAACTAAAGCCACACAAAAACCCAAGGAAAGCCATGACAGAAACAGCCCGCAGACAGGCAGAAGACAACCCGAACGCCGTCCTCAACATCGGAGGCGACTCCCTCAAGCCATCCCTCGCCAAGCTCGTAGAATCCGGCGCCGCCACAGAAGAGCAGGCGTCACTCGTCTGGTGGTACTTCTGCCACTGCAAATCCAATGGATTCGGCACAAAGCGATGCGCCCGCGAAATCGGTGTCGAGGCCACGACCATCTACCGCGTTTTCAACTGCTCCTATCGCGCATCGCTCGCGCAGGTGTGCGCGCGCATTCGTAATTACAAGCGCGCCGTCGAGGAGCGCGCCGGTCTTAATGAGCTGCCGTTCGTCGTCACGTCCGTCGCCGCCTCCGTCGAGCAAGTATGCCACGCCGCCTGGCTGTCGCAGTCGGTGGCCATGATCTGGGGAGAGTCCCAGATCGGCAAGACCTACGCGCTGCAGCACTACGCGGCCAACCACAACCACGGCCAGACGAAGTACGTCCGCATCCCCGCCGCCGCCACCAAGACCATCGCCGCGCAGGAGCTCGCGAGGTCCTGCTACGTCTCTGCAGACGGCGGATGGCACACCATCCGCGACCGCGTCGTCCGCGCCGTCGACGCCAATAACCTAATGCTTGTCGACGAGTTCCACGAACTCTTTGTCTCCACCTCCACGCAGAACGCCGTGGCCGTCCTGGATTTCCTCCGCGAACTCCACGACCGCTCCGGATGCGGCCTCGTCCTCTGCTCCACCAACATCGGACGCGACGCCGTCGAGTCCGGCAAGCTCGCCCCCATCCTCAAGCAGCTGTCAAAGCGCGGCGTCGTCAAGCTCCAGCTCCCCGACCTCGCACCGATCGCTGACTATTGGCTCCTCGCCTCCGAGATCTTTGGTCTCGCCAAGCCGACGGATCAAGCCATCGTCGAGGTCGTCAAGACCCTGCGGCACAAGTCCGGAATCGGCGTGTTTTCGGACTACCTAAAAATGGGCGCTCGCCTGGCGAAAAACAAGGGCGAGGACTACACCTGGAACCATTTTGCGGCCGCGCACGACGCCCTCGCCGCCCTGTCCAAGACAACTAACTAGGAGACCACCATGCCCGCCAAGAAATCCAAGAAGCCCGCCCCGATCGAGACCCGCGACCAGGCCGAGGAGGCCATGCGCAACCTGGCCTACGCCACCGCCGCACGGGACTCCCAGCTCGCCGACCTCAACGCCAAGATCGCAGACCTCAAGGCCCAGTACGAGTCCGACATCGCCGCCGCCGACGAGGTTATCCGGAACGAATCCAAGCGCCTGGAGGACTGGGCCGACGCCCGCCCCGAACTCTTCTCCAAAATCAAGTCCGTCAAGCTCCTCGCCGGCGTCGTCGGATACCGCCTCTCGCCTCCGTCCGTCAAGCTCGTCCCCGGCGTCAAGCTGCCGACCGCCGTGGCCCTCGTCCGTTCCAAGATGCCGGCATATCTCCGCGTCGCCGAATCGATTGATAAGTCCGCCATCCTGGCCGCATATCGGCAGTCCATCTCCGACGTCGACCTCGCCGCATGCGGCCTCCGCGTAGCGTCCGTCGATGAATTCTACGCCACGCCCGACGCCGTCAAGCCGACCGCAGAGGAATAGCATGAAGACCGCATCAAGCCCGCGCCTGTCCGAACGCCAGCTCGCAGCATTCTGGCGCCTGTTCGGCCGCGCATGGTCCACGCACCTCCGCCTCCATCCGGAAGACCAGACGACCGCCGACGACTGGCGCCACGAGATCATCCGCCGCGCCACCGGCCAGCCTTCCATCAAGCTCGTCGACCCGGCCGCCGGCTTCGACGCCGTGATGCTCGAACTCGCCATCGAGTCACAGTCGAGAAATCTGGTCGAATACTGGTCCGTCGCTCTTGAACGCCGATACAAGCACCTGCTGGATTCGCTCTGCTCCAGAATCTCCGAGTACGTCACGCTGCCGCCTGACTATCCGGCCCGCGTCCTCGCCAAGGCAAAGCTCAGCCCTTCCTACGAAGACGCACCGGCCGACCACTTGCGCCGCGTCTACCAGATGCTCGACACCTACTATCGCCGCGTCCAGCGCGCCTACAAGGAAGGCCTTTTCGATGACATCCCAGACGACGTCCCGCCGATCTAGCCCGACGCCGATCGCGCTTGCCCGTGTCTCCGGACGCGGGCTTTTTTTGTACTCACCCGGCCACATTTTTTATCCGGCCACTTGATTATTATTCAAGCCAAATTCTCAACTCGCTTGATATTCAGCCCTGTTATCAGCCGTTCCCGCCACAAAATTCTCATTTTGCAACCCATCTGCAATCCCCACGAAATCCCACATATTCCTGCCTAATCCCGCATATTCCCACCTCCGCTACCATTCTCATTTCCAATGCTATCCTTCAGAAAGCGGTTTTGGGGATGTCGGGGGGGGACGAGGGGCGGCAGGCGGAGGGCGGAGGGCGGGGGGCGGGGGGCGCGGCAATTCGTTGTTTTTCGGAGGGATGTTCGGGAAACAGGGTCGTTTTGCGGGCGCGGCTAGGCGACCTTTTTCGCCGCGAGCTCCTTCGCCAGGAGGCGTCCGAGGGCCGCCTGGCTCGGGTGGAACTCCATCAGCCGAGCCACGAAATCCTGCAATTTCGCCAGGCCCGCTCTCTCCTCCGGCGAAAAGGAGCGCGGGAGGGGCTGGCCGGGCAGGATCCATTCCATCGCGGTGCCCGACGCCTCGCCCGTCATCGCCAGCAGTTCCGCCAGGCGCGAGGCAAGGAGGCGGTAGCGGCAGGCGGTCGAATAGGGGATTTCGGGGCAGTTTTCCGCGAGCCACGCCTTGAGACCGCCGCGGCGGCCGGCCAGGCGGCCGGAACCGGCGGCGCAGGCGGAGGAGTCGAGCGTCGCCGAGATGCGCATGAGCATCGCGCCGAGCAGCAGGGCCTCGGCGAGCTTCTTGCGCGGATGCAGCTTCCAGCGCGCCGTCAGCTCCGCGGGCGTCGGGAGGCCGACGGCCGCCAGTGCGCGGCCGACCGCCTCGACGCGGGCTCTCCGGACCGCCTTGCACACCAGGCCGACCGCCCCGCCGACCGTCTTGGCCAGCAGCCACCATACGCCGTCGATCACGGCCCAGCCGGCGCCGTTTCCGCCGTAGTTCATGATGAATTCGAGCTCGCGGTCGCGCAGCTCGGCGGCGTGGCGGCGCTCGCGGCGGCGGCGGACGGCCTTGGGGGCGCGCAGGCTGCGGGAATGGCGGCAGGGATGGCGGTTTTTCATGGGCGGCTCTCCTCGGGGATGGAATGGAACATCCGTTCATGCATGAAGGATGCCTGATGCGCGGCCGCCTGTCAAGCGGCAAAAGGCAAGGCGTGGTTTTTCGGAAAATCCTTAGGGAAACACCGAAAAATCACGAAATTGGGTGGACGGGAGGGGCCAGGCGACCGTGGACGGAGTGCGGGCGGC